>NZ_JBOFLP010000154.1:0-30766 GCF_051657925.1 Chroococcidiopsis sp. | reverse complement strand
TTTGGCAGTGGGCAGCTTATATGTTTCAAAATCTTCCTCTTTGACTCCATCTAATTTTCAAGTGCCGACATCGCAACCAGGCGATCGCAACTTCCACTGGCAAGTTCGTCCTGCCGGACTGGAAGATGTGTCGAGCGTGGCAGAAATTTTGGCAGACAGTTTTCACTCTCGCGAAGGATTTTTTGGTTGGACTTACCCGTTGTTGAGAGTGGGTATTTATGAAGACATTCGCCATCGCATTCATGCTACTGCCCCCCATCACGTCTGTCTAGTCGCAGTGGAAAAAACTGCACAAAATAACAATACAGGGATGTATTCTCATGACAGTACGTTAGGTATAGCTGGAACAGTAGAACTGGCATTGCGTACAATCTCGCTTGGAACCACTTGCAGCTTTACTTCCTATCGCCAAGGCTATCAATATCCCTATCTTTCAAATCTAGCCGTTCATACAACTCGTCGCCGCCAAGGAATAGCCGGGAAATTACTACTTAGTTGCGAACAAGTTGCTAAATCTTGGGGTTTTGACGATCTATTTCTCCATGTCTTAGAAAACAATCATCAAGCACGACAACTCTATCTAAAATTGGGATATCAGTTAGAACGAATTGATACGAGTTGGAGCAATTGGCTATTTCAACAACCTCGGCAGCTACTATTACACAAACACCTCAAATCTAGCAATAGTACTTAAGTTTGATTTTGATACTAATAGCCAGGTTGAAAACTTAACACAGGAATGACCATCTCTGACATTGAGCGGTGCAAAGCTGTCTATCCTTTCAGGTCGCTCTATCTATTCCGCCACTAGCAAAAAGGATACAAATTGTAACCGCTGCCAAATAATTAAGTAAAAGTTAAAATATTCAAGCAATCCGGTATTAATTATTGCTTAAATAGATATTAGCCTCTGCTCAGCCTATAAGATTTAATGAATTTAATCTTTATTAAGGCTTTAAACTTACCTCATAGTTACTTTATATCAGACTTTGCTAGATCAAATAGAATATGAAGCAAAATGGGTAACCAAAGACAAAAGTTGCGTTTTTGTTTGCTCAGTCGTCATGTTTTGGATCGAAGGGAAGGCAAAGCAGTTGGATTTGACTCCTAGCTACTCTTTATACTTACAAACCCACAGAAAACTTATCTTGAGTAGGAAAAATGGATAGTAGAATCCGCTCGTATTACCAACCTGCTCTATTACTAGCCCAAACCCGTTGTAGCAGTATCGGCATCACCGATTCCTGTGGTTCTAGCAGCATGACAAATATTAACGAAAGTCAGAATGCTTCGGAAATTCTACAGCTGCTGCACAACGGGCAAGTACTGATGGTCAACAGTCGCCGCAGAAATGGCTTGATCGTGATCAAGCGCTTTCATGCAGAATTTGCCGGACCTGGAGCCGCAGTGGGGGGTTTTTACGATCGCGATTGTCAAGCAGCAATACCAGTCGGGAATCTTTCTTTAGTTACGCCTGAATCTCATGAAGACTGTCAGAAAGCTTACTTAATCCGACGGCAGTGGATTCGATTGATGAAGCAAATTACCGAGAAGACAGTTCCCCAGCAACGAGTGCAAAAAATTCTCGAACAATTTGAACAGTATTTTGACACGGAAACTGTAAATCGCGTTTCAGACGAGGCTTTTGCCCTGCTAGTTGGCATTCTGCCCCAAACTGTTGCTATGGTACGCCGACCGAGTAGCATTGAGCGCCGCCGAATTTAGAGTGCGGGGTTTATAAGTTAGGGAAAATTGACAAGATTCTCTCTAAAGTACGAGCATTTTCCTCTGGTGTGCCGATAGTAATTCGCAAGCCGTTGCTAATCTGTCTGACTAACGTACCGCTAGCTTGTAACTGTTGATGCAACTTGTTAAGGGAATCGCTTTCTAGGGCGATCGCATCCTGCTGTAACTGAATAAAAATAAAATTAGCCATACTTGGATAGACTTTGAACTGAGGGCAAGCGGTTAAAGCCTGCATTAGCTTGCTTCTTTCAGATAAAATTTGGGGAATTGCGCTTAATAAGGTGTGACGATACTGAAGAGCGATTGCGGCTGCTGCTTGAGAATATGTAGGTAAATTATAAGGAAGACGAATTTTTTCCAAAGTCATAATTAATTCTGGATGCCCGATCGCATAGCCTACCCGATGTGCTGCCAAGCGAAAAGCTTTGGAAAATGTCCGCAGTACAATCCAATTCGATCGGTGCAATAATTCGCTAGCAACAGTTGTTTGACTAAACTCGAAATAAGCTTCGTCAATGACGACTAAAATCTCCTGTGGCAAGCTACGCAACCACTCCAATTCCGCTGTAGTTAAAGCATTAGCTGTAGGTGAATTGGGATGGACGACAAACACAACGCGGATGGGAGGATTTTGCTCGTTCGCGATCGCCAATTTTGCCGCAGCTAGATCGATCTCGAAGTTGTCGGGGTTTCGTCCCACCGCGATCGCGGGAATACCTAAAGTTTGAGCTAAAATTTCATACATCGAAAACGTGGGATTGGCAACTAAAATCGCTCCCTCTCCCTGCAAGCAAGTCGCAATTAACAAAGAACGAATCAGTTCGTCCGAACCATTACCGACAGAAATGTTGGCACTGGTAAAACCAGCATCAGCTAGTACCGCTGACTCACTGACATACTGGGCGATCGTAGTTTTGAGCTGAGCGTGTCCTCCATCAGGATAACGATTGCTCTCCAGTGCGTGTTGATACATCCAGGCAAGCTTTTCTTTCAACTCTTGGGGTAGATCGAACGGACTTTCATTCGTATCTAAGCGATCGAGCGAAATTGGCGACTCAACAGCTTTTCCAGATGGGCTGTTGGGATGGGGTTTATAAGCTGTAAACTGAGCCAGGTCTGAGCGGATGAATGGCAGCATTACTTGCCTGATAACTGACAGAAAGACTTAATTATATCCCAAATCTCAGGCAGGACATTAGCTAAAGCGTGGTCGCTGTCTAGCTCGATTAATTGTACCCAAGGGCGGTGAAGCGCAAAATTGCGGCTGGATTGAACTGGAATCACTTCATCATGAATCCCGTGAAGAATGAGAGTAGGGAGAGGGCGGGATATTTCTGTTTCTCGATACTGGGTGGCATCGAGAATGAAATTATAATTTAGAGGTAGTAGGCAGTTTTCGCCGTAATGATAGGTTTGTAGATACCTATCTGTCTGCCATTGCTGAAGCTGTGCCGTGCCTAATCGCGGCAGCCAGTGGGTGAGAAATTCAAATGCAGGTGCGAGTAATACTAACCGTTGAATTTGCTGGTAATTCTGCCCCAACCAAGCTGCGGTTAGCCCGCCTAAACTAGAACCAATAACTGTGACAGATGTAGGAAGTGGTGGTAACAGGGTAACAACTTGATGTAACTGCCGCGTGATTGTTAAATGTGAAAAATCGCCCTGATTGAGATCGGGAACGCATAAAGATAGACCGAATTGGGCAAAGCGATCGCATAGATAGACTGCCTTAGCTGACTGAGGGCTAGAGGCAAAACCATGTAAATAGATGAATCTGCTACTCAGGTGTGAATCTGTTCTCAAAACGGTTGACGGTAAACGCGCTCGCTACACTCCGTGAAGACGGTTGACAGTTACTGTGCTGTATTTAGTTACAGGCAACTACACACCATTAATCGTCTTACCCATAAATTTAACGTTTTAACGTTAACAAATTCATCTTGACAAATTCATTTTGACCGAGCATCAGACAATTTTAGTATTGAGTAAGTTGACTAAATTCTTGACTAGTGAAGGATTAGCTACCGCAGCACTATTCGCTCCTACACCGCTCTCAGTCACTATTTCTTCAGTTGTCTCCCCAGACATGAGAGAGGTAGAGACAGCGCCTAATAACCCAACGACCTTCATCCGAAAAGCGATTTGTTGGATGGATTCTAATGGTTGTTGCAACTGCTTGGCGATCGCTTCAATTGAACTTTTCCCATTAACGAGTTCCCATACTTGCCTTTCTTGGGCATCGAGTTGGAATCGCGGCTTAGCAACAACATTCTTATTCAAAACGTCAGATGGGGTTGGCAGTTTTGCCGTAAATGGCTTCCAGTCTCGTAATACCCGCAAACCTAATAAAGTTGCCTCCGCTACTGGCAAGCTCAAACCCGTCATTTCAATTTTCGGTAAAGTCGCTTGCGAATTAAAGCTAAAATGACCCCGCGATAATTTAAATAAAGCGCAGACAGGCTGAATGACTTGAGCGTGAAACAAAACCTGTAATTGTTCGGCATTCAACTGTCCGTTGGTTTTCAACTCAACTCCCAGAGGATGTTCTATGCCATTTGGCTCAGACAAGATATTGAGTAATTCTGGCGCGATCCAGCCCCGCTTATCGATCATTGAGAGCAAGCGCTGGTTATCGAGTTGCTCGACTATTGCAACAATACCACCTGCTTGAAACCAGAGATAGCAGCTTTTTCCTAGTTGAGAGTCGTCACTTGGTTCAAGCTCAAGCGAAAGTAAGCCTGTTTGCTGAAATTGCTCGATGAAATGAAAAATATTTAGTAAGGAAAATTCTAATAATTGTCCGGTAATTTCCATAATTGGCTGTTCTCGATTTGATTCCCACCCTTGCCAAGTTTTGTGATGTTACTTACATCTTCACTGCTATCAATGCTGCTAGATAAAAAGAGCTAAAACTTTTATCTAAAAATAGTACAAGCCATTTATAACAACTGTAGTTGTCGAAAATATCCGTGAAATTATTGATATTTGCGATCGAACTTCGCAAGCTTACGCAGATTGTCCATAATAATATGGCAAAAAAACAAGCTAGCCGTGATGTGACTAGCTACGAATAAAAGTAGAAATGAATTCGCCGGAAACAGGGATTAGTTTTACCATTAACGCATAGTGACGAATTCTTCAGCGGTAGAGGGATGGATGCCAACAGTAGCATCGAAATCTTTTTTGGTTGCGCCCATAGTCACGGCGATCGCCACTCCTTGAATAATTTCCGCCGAGTATTCTCCTACCATATGCGCTCCTAAGACTCGTTCGGTCTGAGCATCGACAACTAATTTCATCAGCGTCTTGTCAGCAGCACCAGTTAAGCTGTGAAATAGGGGACGAAAACGGGCGCGATAGATCTTCACCCCATCTTCACTCAGTTGGGCGATCGCGTCATCTTCTGTCATCCCAACAGTAGCAGCTTCGGGGCTAGAAAATACGGCTGAGGCGACGGTTTCGTGGTTAAAAGCACGGCGCAGATTGCCATATTCTGTATCCGCAAAAGCACGACCTTCACCAATAGCGACGGGAGTGAGATTGATGCGGTCGGTACAGTCGCCAACAGCAAAGATGTGTGGCTGGGAAGTTTGACTAAACTCGTTCACCGCGATCGCACTAGTGGTACTGTAGCCTGGTCCTTCTAAGGAACTGGGAACTAAATCTATGCCTACATTTTCTAAGCCAAGTCCTTCAACATAAGGAGTACGACCAGTTGCAGCTAAAACGACATCTGCAACAACTGGTTCTCGATCTTGGTCAGAGAGCGTTAGCTTTAATCCTTCGGGAACGCGATCGATCGCCGCAACAACATTATCAGCGATCACATGAATTCCGTGATGAATCATGCCTTGCTGAATTTCATTACGGATATCGCGATCGAATCCTCGTAAAATCAAATCTTTGCGAATAATTTGGGTAACTTCGCAACCCAGACCGCGCATAATACAGGCAAATTCCACCCCAATGTAACCAGCTCCAATAATCGCTATGTGTTTGGGTTTTTCGGGCAGGTGAAACATTTCATTCGAGGTAATGACATGTTCCATACCTGGAATGTCTGGTTTAATCGGACGACCGCCAACGGCAATTAAGATTTTTTCAGCCGTGACTTTGCGCCCATCTACTTCGATCGTGTGAGGATCTACCAAAGCGGCGCGACTGGGAATTAACTCGACTCCAGCTTTTGCTAAAAAGTTGATATGCAACTGAGAAAGACGGTTCACTTCGTTATCAATGACAGTGATGAAGTGTTGCCAATCTAAACTTGTCTTGCCAACCTGCCAGCCATAACCCGCAGCATCGTGAAACAAAGACGGAAAGCGAGAACCGTAGACCATGAGTTTTTTCGGAATACAGCCTCGGACGACACAAGTACCACCAACGAGACTTTCTTCTGCGATCGCTACCTTTGCACCGTAGCTAGCTGCCCGTTTAGAAGCTGCTAGCCCTCCAGATCCAGCGCCAATGACGAATAAATCGTAGTCGAATGTCATGAGTCAATATGTTCCTATGATAGTTGGTAGTTGGTAGTTGGTAGTTGGTAGTTGGTAGTTGGTAGAAAAATTATCTATCACCTATCAACTGATATGGTCGCAATATTTAAGGTTGCGGTGAGATAAACTGTTGGAATGGGAGGGTATCTAACAGGCGTACTGTACGGGTTAAGATTTAATCTAACAAGAAGAATTCCTCTCCGGTGGTTGGATGGATGCCAAGGTTTGCGTCAATATCTTGTTTAGCGATGCCTTTTTGGATCGCCACTGCCAGACTTTGAATAATCTCAGCAGCATTTTCGCCTACCATATGAGCGCCTAACACGCGATCGCTACGCCGATCTACCACTAATTTCATCATCGCCTGCTCGGAGCGATCTGTCATGCTGTAAAACAGGGGTTCAAATTGGGTGCGGTAGCATTGCACGGCATCGCCAAATTGTTCGCGTGCTTGCGCTTCTGTCAATCCTACAGCAGCAGCTTCAGGACGAGCAACGACAGCGGTAGGAACGAGGGTGTAATCAATTTGTGGCGATTGCTTGTCAAAAATCGTTCGCGCTACTGCCCGACCTTCTGTTCGGGCAACGGGAGTCAATTGCTTGCGATTGGTACAATCACCCACAGCATAGATATGCGCTCGGTTTGTGCGACTATAGGCATCAACCGCGATCGCGCCTTTTTCATCCAATTCTACCCCAGCGTTTTCTAGACCCAGGTTTTCAGTATTGGGGCTTCTGCCTGTGGCAAAGAGAACGGTGTCGGCTGTGACGAATTGAGGATCGTCGCCTTCTAAAACAACCTGTAATCCTGTAGCATCTTGTTTGATTTCTTTTGCCGTTGTGTTGCCGAGAAATTGAATTCCTCTTTGACTCAATCCCTGCTGTACGGCAGTACGAACATCGTCATCAAATCCCGATAAAATTGTTTCATCGCGATCCATTAATGTCACTTCGACACCGAAGGCATTCATCATGCTAGAGAACTCCACGCCAATGTAACCGCCACCAACAATTGCTAACCGTCGCGGTAGCTGAGGAAGTTCAAACATTTGACGGGATGTAATTGCATATTCGATCCCTGGAATTTTTGATGGTTTGATGGATTTGCCACCCACAGCAATGATAATTTTATCAGCCGTGATTTTGCGTCCGTCGATGTCTACGATATGTGGATCGATAAAAGTTGCTTGACCCCGAATGACATCAATTCCCGCCTGTTGAAACTTGTTTAGAAAAGACTGGCGACGCTGTTCGATTTGTTGATGGACGGAGGCGATAAAATACGACCAATCAAACTGGCGATCGCATTTGCTCCAGCTGTAACTTGCAGCCGCGCGATCGTGTAAGGCAAAATCAGCTGCGTAAACGATAAACTTTTTCGGGATACAACCGCGATTGACACAAGTACCACCAATTGCTTCTCGTTCGGCAAGTCCAACGCGGACACCGTAAGTTTTAGCTTGTCTTGCAGCGGCTACTCCCCCAGGACCAGCGCCAATGACAAGCAAGTCATAATCGAAAGCCATAGTGAATTTGAGAAAAATTTAAGCACAAAGCTCTAAACTTACCGGATTCTCCGCTTTATTTCCTCTCTCTGCGGTCTGCTTTTTCTTCCGATCCCCGCTTGACAAATTTGCCACAACTGTAGCTACAAGCGGTCGAAACAGCAATTGGTCAATTATCAAGCGATCGCGTCTTTCATGTCTTATCCCACAAACTGCTGTGGAGTGTAGGTAGCGATCGCCTAAAATCTTGGTATATTAGTATATTTACTTGTTTATCTATTTAAGTGTTTTTACGTGAACGCGCTATTTTTACATAAATCAAACAAAATTTAAAGATTGAGTAAAATTACAAATTGTTGAGTAGCCTTTTTAACTTGCTTAAACTACGATTGTGGCTGAGTATAGCTAACTTATATATACATGATCGGCTACTTATCTAAGTTTTTTTATATCCTTGCAGGCAAGAGAAGACAACTATTTTTCCTTATATTCTTCTTTCTCTTGACTTCTCTAATGGAAGCAATAGGAATTGGGCTAGTCGGACCATTTATTGCCTTGGCAAGTAATCCCCAGGTTATCTATCAAAATCCCTGGCTACAGTGGTTTTATACTCAGTTTGGATATCAAGATGACAAACAATTTTTATATTTACTGAGTGCAATAACTGTCGGGATTTTATACTTCAAATCCGTCCTAAGTTTTTACTGTCAAAAGTATGTGTTTCAATTTTCCTTCAAACAGCAAGGCGAACTCTCAGCAAAGTTACTTCGCTCTTATTTAGCAGCGCCATACACTTTTCATTTAACTCGAAATTCAGCATTATTAATTCAGAATATTGTCAACGAAACTGATAAATTCTGTACTCATTTTATGCTACCTTTTCTTACATCTTTAGCCAATATCACAGTGATATTGGCTTTAATTTTTTTGCTATCAAAAACAAACTTAATAGCAACATTAAGCGTAGCAGCAATTCTTTTACCAGCCTTTGGTTCGATCTACTTTTTCAGATACAAAATTTCGCAATGGGGGCAAGAAGCATCTGAATCTAATACAGAAATGATTCGGATTATCAATCATGGATTAGGAGGACTGAAAGAAACACGTATTATTGGTTGTGAATCTTATTTTGAGAATCAAATGAGAGCGCAGATTGATAAATTTGCTTTTGCACTTAGCTCCTTTCAAGCATTTTCAATTTTACCGCGCATCTTACTGGAAGCTATTCTAGTAACTTTTTTAGTTGGATTTACAATTATATTTTTACTATCTAATCAGAATGCAGAAAACTTAACTTCTGTTCTGGGTGTTTTTGCAATGGCTTCAATTCGCCTGCTGCCATCAGTCAGTAATACAATCTATGCTTTTGGCATCATGAGAAATAGCACTTATTCAGTTGATAAAGTTTATCACGATTTGAAAGAAACAGAAAACCTAGAAATCGAGCGAGGTCAAAAAATACTAGACGAGCGAAGCTTACGCAAGTTATTTGATTCAAAAAGCTATAGCAGATGCTGTCTGCCATTCGAGCAAGAAATTATTTTAGACAAAATTACTTATCGCTATCCTAGCGCCACAGAAACCAATCTCAAAGGAATTTCTTTACACATTAAGAAAGGTCAGTCTATTGGGATAATTGGCAAATCTGGGGCAGGTAAGACAACATTAATTGATGTCATCTTGGGACTTTTAGCACCGGAAACAGGAAATATTAGAGTTGATGGTAAAACAATCTACGACGATCTGCGCTCCTGGCAAAATTTAATTGGCTACATTCCGCAGTCTATATTTCTGATAGATGACACAATTGAGAAAAATATTACTTTTGGTGTTCCAGACGATCTGATTGACAAGCCAAGATTAGAGAAAGCCATTCAGTCAGCTCAGTTAGAGGAATTGATCGAGCAACTCCCCGATGGAATCAATACAGTCGTTGGCGAACGGGGAGTACGCCTCTCGGGAGGACAACGCCAGCGAATCGGAATTGCTCGCGTCCTCTATCACGAACGGGAAATTTTGGTGCTAGATGAAGCTACTGCTGCATTGGATAACGAAACTGAAAGTCTTGTCAGCGAAGCTATTCGCTCTCTCAGCGGTACTAAAACCATGATTATCATAGCTCACCGTCTTTCTACTCTCGAACATTGCGATCGCGTCTACTCGATTGAAAAAGGTCAAATCGTTAAATCGGGTAGTTATCAAGAAGTTATTGCGTGCGTGTAGATTCTGAAAAGAGCTAGCGATCGAGTATTTGCCTTAAGGTAGGAGATCTTTATAAAGTAAATAAAGAGAGACTTTTGGAGAGATGACGCTCGTGACACAGGCTAGAAATGTTCTTGGTAGCGAACTGAAAACTTGTTGCAGCGCTCCTATGACTGGGTATTACCGTGATGGTAAATGTAATACTGGTGCAGGCGATTACGGAGCGCATGTCGTTTGCGCAGAACTAACGGCAGAGTTCTTGAATTTTACCAAGTCACAGGGAAACGATCTCAGCACGCCCGTACCTGAGTTTAACTTCCCTGGCTTAAAACCAGGCGATCGCTGGTGCTTGTGCGCTTCTCGTTGGAAAGAAGCTCTAGATGCTGGTGTTGCACCGCCCATAATTTTACAGTCAACTCACGCATCGGCACTAGAATACGTTTCTCTGAGCGAACTCAAGCAACACGCTCTCGATCGCGATACAACTGAATAAAACGTCAATCTATTCTCTACTCTCTTGCGATTCGCCACTCGCCAGTCATAGAAGTTGGGGTAGGACAAGTCTTTTGATTAAAATCACACTTGTAGATGAATGGTTCCTGCCAGTGTAAAGGAATTTCTAGCAAGTCTCGCGTCCCAGTCATCCCCTGTCCGATAAAGAGTAATAGCGCGATCGAATTTAAAATAGCATGGACGATCCGCCAGCGATGGGAGCGATCCTGATAGATATCTTGCATAATCGCTAAGGAAAAAATCATCAGCATTGCTGCCGTCAATCCGATATAGAAATGAGATACAAACCATTCGTTATCGCGACGGAAGACACCTTCTTGGAAACCCAGGATCGCTAAACCCATTCCTGTCAAAGTGGCAAACACTCCTCGCCAAAGTTTCTGTTTAGCGCGGTAAAGAAACACTAAAGAGGCAATGGTTGCGCCAAAAATCAGGGCGATGAAGATAACCTGAAAAGGGTTTTTACTCCAGACTTGGTTAGTTGCAATGTGATAAAAAATAGGACGGGCAAGCCCTACAAGTGCTAATCCTACTACACCTCCAGCCAACCACTTGCCAAATTTATTATGTTCCACACCAACTGTCGGGGGAATTTTACTTTTATCACCCCCTTTAGCTTGCAATCGGCGCTGGCGCGTCTGCCATGCGAAGTTAGCCACGATCCCAATTAAAGGAAAGATAAAGGTAACGGCGATCGCGGGATGCAAAAGTCTCCAAGCATCGAGTAAGTCTACCATACAAAACCTCTGCAACAATAATGGGTTTAATCTGCTAGTCCACTAAATTACGTAAATTTCAATTTATCTGGATGCTGGTGGCAAACAGGCAATGAGTTAAATTTACAACAACCTTCTCTAAATCAGAAGTACGCAGATGGTTGCTAGTTAACACCCCCTCAGTTATGCGATCGCTTCAGGAATTATGTTTTTCTCAGCGAGCATTGACTTATATACCTTTAAATCCCATACTACTTTCGATTTCTTGCTGTTTTTGAATCGAAGCGTTCCGTGTAGCAGCACGAATTGATGCTTTTTGCCGGATGCCGATTTGACTCAGTAAAACTCCAATAACTATGACACTGCCACCCATATACTGCGCCAGTGTTGGAACTTCTCCTAAAATAAAATAAGCTGCGAGAATCCCTGCAATGGGAGTAAAAGAGCTAACTAAAGAAGCTTCAGATACAGAGGTAGCTCTTAAACCAGTAATCCAGAAAGTCTGACCGAGTACGACAATAATAGAACCATAAACTAACATCCATTCCCACAAGAAAGGAGAAAATACATCCATAAAATGCCCCCTGCCGTAAAGTAGTAAAGCAGCGAAAAACAAAATAACTGTTTCCCAAGCGGTGCGAAAAATGCTGTAAATTCCTAAAGAAACCTGAGAGAGACTCAGCTTACCAAGAATTGTGGCTGTTGCTAAAGCTACGGCATTTCTGTCAGCTTGCGCGTGACTGAGTTAGCTGCGCCAAAAATAGAAATAGCTAGCCATAGATAAATCTGTGGCTTAACTCTAAATGAAAATAATTGGTACATCCCAATCTGTAACAAAGTTTTTCCTCATGCGATCGCGACTATAATGACTTCACTCTTACTTCACTTCACTGGCTTCAAACTTCATCACTTTGCCTTTTCTCAATGCCACGACCACATCATAGGTAGCACAGTAAGCAAAAGTGTAATCGTTAGCTTTGTTATACAGCAGTACGACCATACCCGCACCACCAGGCTGCACCGCTACTGGCAGCAGATCGCCAAAGAAATAGCGCCGCAGTTCGTCACCACCACCTAGCTGACCCTTGTGCGCGGTAATCAATTCAATTTTCTTTTGGAACGATATATCAGTTGGACCTTTCATTTGCATCTCTTGGGCAGATGCTTGACCTAACTGAGGATTGATGATTCTCAGTGGTACATCTGTAACCGTCACTAACCCGACTAAAGCAAAGCCCGCTAAAACAGACGTAAGTTTCACTTGATTCACTCCTAAGAATTTGAGAATAAATAACAATTCGATAATTTCAGCATCTATCGCTTACCTAAGTTACGACTGATGAATTTATGAGTTTTTCCTGAGAAAAACGTAAGAATTAGCTCGTAATTCGGCGTGGATTCTTACAACCATTTTGCTGCGATCCATTTATAGCAATAAAAATCCGCTCGACAGCACTACTAAAACTATCGTCGCCACCTACTTCTATCTTCTGTAATGCTGGAGCAGAAGTTGCACCTTCGATTGCAGCCACCGTTGGCTCGCTAGAATCCATTGAAACGTATCAAACCGGACGACCGAAACCGAAACCGTTGACCAAGTTCAAGGTGGCAGTCATTTTCTCAGTATCGATCGCCACGACCTCATCGCGTACTAGCTTGTAGTCAGGGTTTCCAGTAGGAAAATTAATCTTATAGCAATCCTCGATCGCGATCGAGTTTGAGATGATTCTTGATGCAGCGTAATTTGCTACTGCTATTGCGATAGGGCATCTAGGGGCGATTGGACGATATAACTACCTATGGGGGAACTTCAGCTATTGCTCTACGGTCATAGAACTATCTGAATATCTGTTTTAGTCTTCTTCTAGGGCAATACATCGCGTTATTGCTAGCAGATTTCTATTGGGATTAGGAGTAAACAAAATTTCAACTACTAGCTAAAACTTGACATAATAAACGATAATAAAAATTATAATTATTTTACAATTGTGTTACCTAACATGGATTGCTAACAACAATCCAGTGTATTTGTTAGGAAAATTATTAGGTAGTAGGAATGACAGTTTCTCAGATTAAAAATCAGGGGATAGAGCAGAGAGAACTCAGGCGCGTGAGGCGATCGCGTCTCGCTACGCTAGTTATGCTCAGTATTGTGGCATTTTCTAGCCTGATAGTTGGGGGATGGTTTGCCGGAGAAGGCAGAATTACTTCGATTTTTTTACAATTACAAAATTTTCAAAATAATCCTCCTTTTTGGTTAGAAGTACCAATGCTATCAGGAGGATATTTACTAGCTCCCACAATTGTTTTACTCCTAATTGTGATGCTAGTCATGCGAATCTCTCCCCAACCGAAACGATGGTCGCGGCAAATTGTAGTAGCAATATTACTGCTTTTGACTATCCGTTATATTATTTGGCGATCGCTAACTACACTCAATCTTGCTACTCCACTCAATGGTGTATTTAGTCTGGGATTATTGTTCTTAGAATTCCTTGTATTAACTAGCGGTACGATTCAACTATTTTTAATGTTGAATGTCAAAGACCGCAGCCGCGAAGCCGATCGCTTTGCTGTAGCTGTGCTTGATGGTACTTTTACTCCAACTGTTGATATTTTAATTCCTACTTATAACGAGCCTAATTTTATCCTCAAACGGACTATTATCGGTTGCCAAGCACTGGAATATCCTCATAAAAGAATTTACTTGCTTGACGACACGCGCCGAGAAGAAGTTAAAGACCTAGCTACAGAATTAGGTTGTCAATATTTAACTCGCTCCGATAACAAACATGCTAAAGCAGGTAATTTAAATCACGCAATCGCCAAAACTAAAGGCGAATTAATTGTTGTCTTTGATGCCGATTTTGTGCCAACTAAAAATTTTCTCACTCGAACTGTTGGCTTTTTCCAAAACGAAAAAATTGCTTTAGTTCAAACACCCCAAAGTTTTTATAATGCCGATCCAATCGCCCGTAATTTAGGGTTGGAAGATGCAGTTACCCCAGAAGAAGAAGTGTTTTATCGTCAAATTCAGCCAATTAGAGACGGAGCTGATAGCGTCATTTGTGCTGGTACTTCTTTTGTTGTCAGACGCAAAGCATTACAAGCTGCTGGCGGTTTTGTGACAGATTCTTTGAGCGAAGATTACTTTACAGGAATCCGTTTATCGGCGCAGGGTTATCGATTAATTTACTTAGATGAAAAACTCAGTGCTGGTTTAGCAGCCGAAAACATCGCCGCTCATGCTACGCAGCGGATTAGATGGGCGCAAGGGACGTTACAAGCATTTTTTATCGACGCAAACCCTTTAACAATCAAAGGATTGCGACCTTTACAAAGAATTGCGCATTTAGAAGGATTATTACATTGGTTCACTAGTATTTCCCGGGTTGGGTTTTTATTTATGCCGCTTGCCTATTCATTTCTAGGAGTGATTCCACTCAGGGCAACAGCAACCGAATTGTTATATTTCTTTTTGCCTTACTATTTAGTTCAACTCTCAGTATTTGCTTGGTTGAATCACCGCTCGCGCTCGGCTTTACTATCAGATATATACTCTTTAGTTTTATGCTTTCCCTTGGCTTTGACAGTAATTCAAGTCATGTTAAGACCGTTTGCCAAAGGATTTAAAGTCACTCCAAAAGGACAACAACGCGATCGCTTTTCATTTAATTGGAAACTAGCTTCACCTTTAATTATTTTGTTTGCGGTCACAGCTATCAGTCTGTGGCGCAACTTAGGAATGTCTATGGCGAAAGCAGAATGGGCAACAACAGTACCATTAGAAATTGCTCAACAAATTCGAGGTATTGGTTTGGGCTGGCTGTGGAGTGGCTACAACTTAATTATGTTGGGTATTGCAATTTTAATTTTGCTCGACGCTCCCAAACCAGATGTTTACGATTGGTTTGCTCTCCGGCGAACAGTAAGGTGCAATATTCAAGGGAAAAATTATTGGGGAGTCACGACGATGATTTCTGAAGTTGGAGCGGAAATTGCTCTGACACAAAAAGCAATAATTTCAGCAGAAGAAATGCAGCCAGTCACGTTAGAAATTATGGAGGAAGGAGTAGAATTAATTGGTGAAGTCATTAGGACTGGATTTCAAAATGAATTTCCTACAGTCAGGGTTGTGTTTCAGCAACTCAGTCTCAGTCACCATCGCCGCTTAGTAGAAATGTTATTTTGTCGCCCTGGACAATGGAAGCGCCACAACACGCCAGGGGAATTCAAATCGATTGTACTGATTTTGAAAATTCTATTCCGACCGCGAATTATATTCGATCGCAATATAGATGTCAATGCAATCGCGGTGTCTCAAGGGTAAAGTTAAGTCGTAAGTCGTAAGTAACTACTGGCAACTGACAACTGATATCTGAATAGCTACCACTTGAGAAAAGCCGCCTCAAGTCCTTGTTCGCGTCTAATCTTGCCATCTTTTTCAAACCAGGCTACCACTTGCTCTGCAGTTAAATCTTCCATCTTTACGCCGTAGTCTTCGGCTATATGTTTCAACAGCCGCAGCGATGAAACTGTCAGTCTGGTTAAAAACTTTTCTGGAGAAGAGAGCAAGGCTGCATCTACCTTGGCTGACTCTTCCGCAGATAAAAATTGCATTGAAGGTTGTTGGTCTAGATTCATGAAACTGATTTGGTAATGGGTAGTTGGTAGTTGGTAGTTGGTAATTGATTTCTATTTTTGACTTTTTACTTACCCCTAACCTCTTTCCCCTATGCTTCGTACCAAATACCCGCAACGGTGTTCGCCGTCAATAATCCAGTGAGTGCGCTCGATTTGACAATCTGGGAGGACTGTGGCGAACATTTCTAATTCGTGTCCGCAGACTACAGGGAAGGATTCAGCAACATTGGCAATGGCGCAATTATGTTCGGTAATGATAAATCCCCTAGCTGAATTCTCTTCGTTGACAAAATACCACTCTGCCATATAGCCTTCAGCTTTCCTCAATTCTACTAAGTTAGCTACTCGCTCTTGCAGCGAACCCTCGCCGACGCGATCGCGATATTCTAGAGCTTTACGCTCCCATTGCATCCGTAAAATCGTCCCCATTTGTTCTCGCCCCACTGTTTGGGCAAGGGTGTCGAGCAGGGAAACGGCAAATTGTCCGTGGCTGTCTCCCCCTCCATCATTAATAGTACGACGCAGGCGATCGCGCCCTTTATCGCTCAGTTTATATACGTGGTGCGGTCGCCCCATTCCCAGGTGAACTGCTTGATATAAGAGTAGTTCCTCTGCTTCTAGATCCTTTAAATGGCGACGAATCGCTTGTGGACTGACATCAAGCTCTGTGGCTAGCTCCTGTGCCGTGGCTTGCCCCTGCTTCATCAAATATTGCAGAATATCCTGCTTGGTCGAGGGCTGCTGCGTTGTCACCATTGTCATTCCAAAGTTTTCAGCTGAAAATTTTACTTTGACAACATACCTGTTGTTAATGTAGCGTAAAATGGAGACAGGTTAAACAACAAGCGTGTTGTTTTAGTCACGATTTTTACAATGAGGAAGGTGGGAAGGGGTTAGACCACCCGTCTTTCATCCTTAAAGAGCTACTTCGAGCATTTCAGCCCAACCGAGAGAACACTACCAATGAGTGCAACTGTCAAAACCATTGTCAACCAGCCTTACAAGTACGGCTTTATTACCGACATCGAGGCGGACACCATCGCCCGTGGTCTGAGTGAAGACGTTATCCGCCTGATCTCTGCTAAGAAAGAAGAACCAGAGTTCATGTTGGAATTTCGTCTGAGAGCTTACCGTCAATGGCTGAAGATGACAGAACCTACTTGGCACAGTGTCCAGTATCCTCCCATCAACTATCAAAATATTATCTACTATTCCGCGCCGAAAAAGAAACCAAAGCAACTGAATAGCTTGGAAGAAGTCGATCCCGCATTGCTGGAAACTTTTGAAAAGCTTGGTATTCCCATATCAGAACAGAAGCGTCTATCTAATGTCGCAGTAGATGCCATTTTTGACAGCGTTTCTGTAGCTACTACCTTCAAGGAAAAGTTAGCCAAAGAAGGTGTAATTTTCTGCTCGATTTCCGAAGCTTTACGGGAATATCCAGAGTTGGTACAGAAATATCTGGGTAGTGTCGTCCCAACAGCAGATAATTACTTCGCGGCACTCAACTCCGCTGTATTCAGTGACGGTTCCTTCGTTTATATCCCCAAAAACACCAAATGCCCGATGGAACTGTCTACATACTTCCGCATCAACAGCGGCGATACAGGACAGTTCGAGCGGACTTTGATTGTAGCCGAGGAAGGGAGCTACGTTTCCTACCTAGAAGGCTGCACCGCACCGATGTACGACACTAACCAGCTACACGCGGCGGTGGTGGAACTTGTCGCTTTAGACAATGCTGAAATTAAATACTCTACTGTCCAAAATTGGTATGCTGGCGATGAAAAGGGTAAAGGTGGGATTTACAACTTCGTCACTAAACGCGGTTTGTGTCAGGGAGTGAATTCTAAAATTTCTTGGACGCAGGTAGAAACGGGTTCGGCAATTACTTGGAAGTATCCTAGTTGCGTGTTAGTCGGCGATAACTCTGTCGGTGAGTTTTATTCTGTGGCGCTGACAAATAATATGCAGCAAGCCGATACAGGAACGAAGATGATCCATGTTGGCAAGAACACCCGCAGCACGATTATTTCCAAGGGAATTTCTGCGGGAAACTCTAGCAACAGCTACCGTGGTTTGGTGAAAGTTAACCCGAAAGCACAAGGAGCGCGGAATTATTCTCAGTGCGATTCAATGTTAATTGGAGATAATGCACGGGCGAATACTTTCCCCTACATTCAGGTACAGAATAACACTGCCAAGATCGAGCATGAAGCTTCGACTTCTAAGATTGGTGAAGATCAGCTATTCTACTTCGCACAACGAGGTATTTCTTCAGAAGATGCAATCTCGATGATGATTAGCGGTTTCTGTAAGGATGTGTTTAACCAGCTGCCAATGGAATTTGCTGTAGAAGCCGATCGCCTGTTGAGTCTGAAACTGGAAGGCAGTGTGGGTTAATAAAGTAGGGTGGGCAATGCTCACCCTCAATCAAGGATTCGCGAGTGAATAGAGAGAGCGCAGAGGACGTAGAGAGTAATGATTATTGAAAATAGTGAAATTTTGCTGTCGGTGAAAGACCTGACAGCTGAAGTTGATGGAAATCCAATTTTAAAGGGAGTGAATTTAGAAGTTCGCGCTGGAGAAATCCATGCGATCATGGGACCGAATGGCTCGGGTAAAAGCACTTTTTCTAAAGCCTTAGCAGGACATCCAGCTTATAAGGTAACGGGTGGTGAAGCAATTTTTCAAGGCAAAAATTTACTAGAGATGGAACCGGAAGAACGAGCTAGAACTGGAGTTTTTCTGGCATTTCAGTATCCCTTAGAAATTCCTGGCGTAAGTAATTTAGATTTCTTACGAGTTGCCTACAATTCTCGGCGGAAAGAGCAAGGTTTAGAAGAATTAGATGCATTCGATTTTGACGATTTGATCCAAGAAAAATTGGATGTTGTCAAAATGGATGCGGCTTTCTTAAACCGCAGCGTCAATGAAGGATTTTCTGGCGGCGAGAAGAAGCGAAACGAAATTTTGCAAATGGCACTGTTGGAACCAAAAATTGCGATTTTGGATGAAACAGATTCTGGTTTGGATATTGACGCGCTGAAGATTGTTGCTAATGGCGTGAATCAATTAGCTAGCCCTGAAAATGCCACAATTCTAATTACTCACTATCAGAGATTGCTCAACTACATCGTTCCAGATTACGTCCACGTTATGGCTGGGGGACGGATTATTAAGAGCGGTGGTAAGGAATTGGCGCTTGAATTAGAATCCCGTGGCTACGATTGGGTGTTGGAAGCTGCAACTGGGGTAGGAGTGTAATGAGTATTCAAGTTTCTCCGACAGTTACGAATGGCAGTCATGCTCATGTGTCAGGTGGGGATAACTACCTGTTAGAGTTATTGCAACAATGTCAAAAGGGTGTAGAGACATTACATGTAACGTCTCTACAAGAAATTCGCGATCGCGCCGCTTCTATAATTCGTCAGTCTACTTTACCTACTACCAAAGTTGAAGAGTGGCGTTTTACAGATTTGTCTGCCTTAAAGCAGTTGAACTTTCAGGCTGCGACTCCAGTAGAATTACCAGAAGCGCTGGTTGCACCATTAACATTCCCAGAAGCAGCGAATAGCCGTTTGGTATTCGTAAATGGGGTCTATGCGTCAGAACTATCGGCGATTGGTGATTTACCAAAAGGTGTGGTAGCTAGCAATTTATCAGGATTACCAGCAGAATACCGCGATCGCCTGAACAACTACCTGGCAAAATCTGAGGGAAGAGAAGAAATATTCACAGCTCTCAATACGGCTGGAATGATAGATGTTGCTGTCGTCTGGATTCCTAAGAATGTTATAGTAGAAACTCCAATTCACCTGTTATTTATCGCTAATTCCTTCAGAACGCCAACGATTCAGCAGCCGCGCTGCTTGGTAGTAGCGGAAACTGGTAGTAGCGTCACGCTGGTGGAAGACTACTTAAATCAATTTAATATTGAAGATCCTGAAGAAGGCGAAGCCGAAGTTGGAGAGACGGTATACTTGACCAACGCCGTTACGGAAATCTGGCTGGGAGAAAATGCCCAAGTTCGCCATACTAGAGTTGAGCGGGAAAGCGTAGAAGCATTCCACATTGGTAAAACTGCGATTACTCAAGCACGGGATAGCCGCTACACCTGCAATGCGATTACTTTAGGGGCGAAACTGTCGCGCCACAATTTAGACATCTACCAGACAGGGGAACAGACAGAAACAATTCTCAACGGCTTAACTATGATAGCAGGGCAACAAACAGCCGATACCCATAGCGCGATCGCTCTCAACTATCCTTATGGTATGAGCCGCCAACTCCATAAATGCATTGTCGCTGATAAAGCCCACACTGTATTTAATGGTAGAGTCTTTGTTGCTAAAGCCGCTCAACTTACGGATGCAGGACAACTGAACCGCAACTTACTCCTCTCTCCTAAAGCTAGAGTAGATACCAAGCCTCAACTAGAAATTATTGCCGATAACGTCAAGTGCAGTCACGGTGCTACTGTCAGCCAGTTGGAAGACGATGAAATTTTCTACCTGCAAAGTCGCGGAATTAACGCTGCTGACGCTCAAAATTTGTTAGTTAACGCCTTTGCTGCTGAGATTATTAACCAACTACCAATTCCCTCTTTACAACGAACTTTGCTCAAAGCCGTCATGCTAAGTCATAAGTCGTAAGTCGTAAGTACCCCACAATTACAATCAGGGGTTTATATTCCTACTCTCCATCTAATCATGACTTTTACCCAAGCAAGAACCCTCGCCGATATCGTCCGCGCTGACTTCCCAATCCTGCATCAAGAAGTCAATGGCAAACCCTTGGTGTACCTCGACAACGCCGCCACCTCTCAAAAACCTCTACTCGTTCTCAACACTTTACGGGATTATTACGAGCAATATAACTCCAACGTCCATCGCGGCGTACATACCCTGGCGGCTAAAGCAACCGAAGCTTACGAAGGGGCGCGGGATAAGGTGGCGGCGTTTGTCAATGCAGCGCAGCGAGAAGAAATTGTGTTTACCCGCAATGCTACTGAAGCAATAAACTTAGTTGCTTACAGTTGGGGTAATAGCAATATTCAACGGGGAGATGAAATTATCCTTTCCGTGATGGAACACCACAGCAACCTAGTTCCTTGGCAACTCCTAGCCCAAAGAACGGGTGCGGTGTTGAAGTTTGTCGAACTAACTCTAGAAGAAGAGTTTAATTTAGAGCAATATAAGTCTTTAATTTCCGACAAAACAAAACTTGTGGCTGTGGTTCACGTCTCTAATACTTTGGGATGCATTAACCCAGTACAAGAAATAATTGCGATCGCCCATCAACACGGTGCGAAAGTTTTGATCGATGCTTGCCAAAGCGTACCACATATGCCTGTCAACGTACAGCAAATGGACTGCGATTGGTTAGTAGCTTCCGGTCATAAAATGTGCGCTCCTACCGGAATTGGATTTTTGTATGGAAAACTAGAATTGTTGCGATCGATGCCACCGTTTTTGGGTGGTGGTGAAATGATCGCCGACGTGTATTTAGACCGTTCTACCTACGCCGATTTACCGCACAAATTTGAAGCAGGAACTCCAGCAATCGGAGAAGCGATCGCCCTCGGTGCAGCTGTAGACTATTTAGGGGCGATCGGGATGGATAAAATTTATGCCTACGAATCGGAATTAACGCAATATCTGTTCGAGCAACTCGCTCAAATTTCTGAAGTTCGCACCTACGGACCATTGCCTAAATTAGCAGGTGTGGGTAGAGCTGCATTAGCTTCATTTACAGCTGGCGATGTCCATCCTCACGACTTATCTACTCTATTAGATCAGGCTGGGGTTGCTATTCGCGCCGGACACCACTGCACGCAGCCTTTACATCGTTACATCCATGCTCAGTCTACTGCACGGGCAAGTTTATCTTTTTACAATACCCGCGAAGAGATTGACGTATTCGTTGCTGCTTTGAAGGAAGCGGTAGAATTTTTTGGTAGCATCTTCAGTTAAGGTAAAAGGGTGGGTTTAGCTCACCCAATTGACTCTAAAGCCAGTGGAAACGAGCCAGCAATTAGAGGCAAGCTAAAGTTAGATTTAGGAACCGATCCGCCGCCCGATTTAGCCATTGAAATCGATCTTACTAGTAGTTCTATAAATAAATTTGGTATCTATGCTACTCTAGTTATCTCTGAACTTTGGAAATACGACGGAAAAGAATTAAAATTTTATCAACTAGAAGTAGAGGAATATAGAGAGCGTGATGTGAGTCTTGCTTTTCCTCTTATATCTATTGAAGATATGAGTAATTTTATGCAACAGATTCCCATGCAGGGAGAAGTAGCTTTACTCAAATCTTTTCGAGCTTGGGTAAGGGATAAAATTGTTTATTTGAGCAATGAATAGCAAGTTTACTGAAGTATAGATTTCATGCGATCGCATTATCTTCTATCCTAGCTCAACTCCTCAATTAGGTTATGGATAGCATTCCATACCATACAACAGTGCATAACTCGTTTCAACGGCGGCTAATAAACTTTAGCGCTCCAGCAAGCGCACAAAATAGCCGCGAGGAATGCATTTATGAGCGAGTATACAAACGATGGGCTATCGGGCAACTTAAACGAAAAAGATAAGCGATCGCTCGTACAGAAATATTTACAAAATCCCTTTTCTGTTGCCTGGTCAAAACTAGCAGATCTACTGTATCCAGAAATTTCGCTCGGCGAATCTGCTGAAGAAGTACAGCCGGACACTTCATACCAACCGCAGGAATCCAATTCTATTTGCGATCGCAATTTATATCCTCGGTTTACAGATCGGGTCGATCCTTCCCTTTACTACACGGTTTTCTTCCCTCACCAACGGTAGGGAGCAGCGATCGGTTATCAGTGAAGAAAGGGTGTAGGGTGTAGGGTGTGGGGTGTAGTGAGTGGTGTGGGAAGTGTGGGAAGTGTGGGAGGACACAAGGGAGAATTTTCTTCCCCCTCTCCCTTGTCTCCCTTGTCTCCCCCCTCTCCCTTGTCCCCTCACTCTTCGCTCCGGACTTCGTCCCGCTTCGCTAACACTCCTCGCCCCTACTCTCTACTCCCCTCTAAGTCAAATGCCTAAACACCATTTTGAGAATATCTGGCTGGCTAAAAGGCTTAGTTAAGTAACCTGAAGCACCGACAACTCTAGCTTTGACTCGGTTAATAATTCCTGTATTTGCCGTCACCATAATAATCGGCGTGTCTTTAAATAGAGAATGATTGCGGAGCAAACGACACAATTCATAACCGTCAATTCCTGCCATATTTACATCTAATAAGATGAGATTTGGCTTGACTTTAATAATCTGCATTAAAGCTTTAACAGGATTATCAATTGTAAAAACTGAAAATAAGTCGTCTTCTAAAAACTTTTTCAGTTCCTGCAACATTGCTGGGCTATCGTCCACACAAACAATTTTATACTTATTTCTCGTAGCCGGAGCATCGGGAATAACAGTCGGTGGGGATGTGGGAGTCTCTATATGCGTGGGAGGAACTGGGGGTGTCGTCCGCGTAATCGGGAAGTTAACTGGTGGTTGAGAGCTATGCTTGACTGGCTCTGAGTGTGGCTGCGGAGACTGTATGGGGAGAGATTCTTTCTTTGTCGTAGGGAGCTGCGTCTCTCTGACTGGTTCGCGCTCGAAAGCTTTTGGAGTTGCAGCCAGACGGCGATCGCTAATGTGGCGATCGCGGATATCATCTAGCGGTAAGGGGACTTTTTCCGGTATGACAATTGGTGTTGTTGATGGCGATGCAGTCTGTTCAAAGGTTCTTGGTAATTGGTCAAATGGCGCATAGGGGTCTTGCAACAAAATTGTTCCTGCTGCAATGTACTGGTGTAGGTTTTGCGCCAATTCAAGTTCGTCTTGATTTAATAGAATTGCCAGATGACGAAAACTGAAACCTTTGAGAATCGTACTAAACTTTTGCTGAATTTCCTGCGGAATTTGCTGTTCTAATTTGTGACGGTTAGAAAAATAAAGCCGCTGGTAGGGTGAGAAAATTTCTGGTGCTAGAGCTTGCCACTTTTGCAGGCGCTTTTGACATAGATCGACAATCGGTTGTAGTTCGAGCCGACAAAAAATTTGCTCTAAGTTTGAGTTGCTGCTAAAGTCGTACTGCCCCGATTTAACTAATAAAAACGACTCGATCGTTTCTCCAACCAATTCTGCAACTAATTCTGCTGCTTGTTCGGCATTTAAATATTGATGGTTAACTAACCAACCAATTGCTTGATATTCGGGATTAGTATCTGACCGCTGTTCTGCTTCAGTTTCAAAAATCAAACTTAATTGCGCTCTAGTTTCACTTGTCAACGTCGGTACTTTATAACTGAGGCGATGCAAATGACAGTCGAGGCGATCGAAGGCAGCAATTGAATGGGAAGCATAAGTAATCTTTCCCTCTTCAAGATATACCGACCATGTAACAGCACCGCTAGTCACCTTTAACAAGGCACTATCATAACAACTAGACAAGTGCGCCAATAAACTCAGCGGACTTAACTTCTGAAAGGTTCCACAGCTAGCCATTTAGCACTTAAACCTTTTTCCAAGCGAGCGAATACTTTAACTGACAATGCCTATTTAGCAAAGCCTTAATTTCGAGCAATTTGAGTGTTTTTGTCTGAATCAATTGAGGTAAGAGGATTGAGATAACCTAGTTAAGTTTATTAAAATATTGTAAGCTGTATCTGCTCTTACACCGCTAGAACCCCTGCAAATCATAAAAAATTGACGGAAGGCTAACAGTTTCTATTGACTATAGCGCAATCTATAAAAATTAACCATCCAGTTTACAGTTTTTAGCTATTGGCATATGACAAAGGATTTGGACATATAGAAGAAAAACAATCTGTGGAAAGGTTAAGTAATTTATCGTCTTGGTCTTGTATGCGTAGTTAACTGCACTGATTGTCTGAATTTACTACTGATTTTTCCCTAGTGAAATGAATGCGAGTAAAATACCGGACTGACGCAGCTGAAACTACAGAGATAAAAGAACTAGTAAAGTCAAAGCTGAACTATCATAGATAAATTGTTGTCAATGCCAGCAGCCCATCTACTCAGTCCACTAGTGAGTAAAAGCTACCACATATGTCAAGTAGCTAATCCCCACCTAAATTGTAAGTATGTCTGACCAATTAAGACTTGATGAAGCGGTAGAGTTTGCTGAAAATCCAGAACCTCGCTGTCCTTGCGTATTACTTCTAGATACTTCAGGTTCGATGCAAGGAGCAGCAATAGATGCTTTAAATGAAGGGCTGCGTGCATTGCAAACAGATTTATTACAAAACTCTCTTGCTTCGCGACGTGTTGAGGTGGCGATCGTGGTTTTTGATAGTGATGTCAGAGTTGTACAGGATTTTGTCACTCCCGACCAACTCGATCTACCAGAACTGACAGCCCAAGGCTTAACCTGTATAGGAACAGGAATTCATCGCGCCCTAGACATGATCCAGTCTCGCAAAGCTACGTACCGCGCTCACGGGGTAGCTTATTATCGTCCCTGGATATTTTTAATTACAGATGGAGAACCCCAAGGAGAATCAGAGCAATTAATCGAGCAGGCAAGGCAGCGAATTGAGACAGATGAAGTTAACAAGCATGTAGCTTTTTTCTCTGTAGGTGTAGAAAATGCTAATCTGGAGCGGCTCAAGTACATATCTGTCCGCACTCCACTCAGACTTAAAGGGCTGAGGTTTACGGAAATGTTTCTCTGGTTGTCTGCTAGCATCACAGCCGTTTCTCATTCTCGCCTCGACGAACAAGTAGCATTACCACCTGTGGGGTGGGGAGCAACTTAAACAGGGAGTAGGGAGTAGGGAGTAGGGAGCAGAGAGCAGGGGGGACAAGGGAGACATGGGAGACATGGGGTACATAAGAGAGCTTAGGGAGCTGAGGGAGAAAAAATACAAATGACCAATGACAAATGACAGATGACTAATTACCAAAAGTACATAATGAAAGTGTAAAGAGATGATGAGTAAATTGACGGAACCGTACACATTACCGTATACAAAAGGAGGATTTGTCGAGCGATGCGATCGCTCTAATTGTCCGTTCACCTAAGTTAGGCTAGGAATCAGTAAGGAATCACGATGAATGCGTAACGATGCCCACGATGAGCTATATACAACAGGACAGTTAGATGCTCCTGCTGGGATCCGGCAATGGCGAGTCGCATCCGCCTCAGTTCGAGGTACGAGCCACGAAAAGGTCGGACAGCTTTGTCAAGACGCTCATCATTGGGAAAAGTTGCCCACGGGGGTTTTGGTAGCAGCAGTGGCTGACGGGGCAGGAAGTGCAGCTTTAGGCAAAGTCGGGGCAATTGTCGCCGCGCAAACGGCGGTAGAGACGATTTGTGCTGAAGGCTCTAGACTGCATTTGGTTGACGACGAGCAGGGATGGCAGCGAATTCTGACTCAAGCTCTGGCAGCAGCAAAGACAGCAGTAGAAGCAGAAGCAGCCGTCTGTGGCAAGCAGGCGCGGGAGTTAGCGACGACATTGATTTTAGCCGTTGCTACCCCAGAATTGGTCGCCGCGGTGCAGGTAGGTGATGGCTTGGCAGTAGCGAGCGATCGCGACGGTCAAATTTTTGCTCTGACTGCCGCTCAAAAAGGAGAATATATTAATGAAACAACTTTTCTAGTTTCCCCCCAAGCCTTGGAGACAGTCCAAGTCAACGTTTGGCGGGGAACGACGACAAATATTGCCGTGTTTTCAGATGGGTTGCAGATGCTAGCTGTGAACATGGGCGATGGTTCACCCTACAAACCATTTTTTTCTCCCCTGTTTCAATTTATGGCAGGTGTGGAGGATGAGAGTGAAGCTAAAGAACAACTGGCGGCGTTTTTGCGATCGCCAAGAATTACGGAACGGACGGATGACGACTTGACTTTACTATTGGCGACGCTTGTGAGTTAATTTTGCCATGCGGTTGCAACGAAGCTCCAACAACCAAATTATCACGTTGGACCCCAACTCTAGCCTCGGACATGGGGGAGAAGCCCGTGTCTTTACTGTACCGCAGAACGAGGCACTAGTAGCAAAGGTTTATCACAAGCCTAGAGAGATTCAGGCATCTAAGCTAACGGCAATGCTTGCTAACCCGCCAGATAACCCTATGGCGGGGCAAGGACATATCTCGATCGCTTGGCCTGAAGAGTTGCTGAGGTCAACTGATGGCAGCAATCGGGTTGTCGGCTTTCTGATGCCGCGAGTCAAAGGGATGCACTCCCTACTCGATTTTTACAATCCTAAAACGCGACGGCAAAAATGCCCGTTCTTTAACTACCTCTATCTTCATCGAACTGCCCGTAATATTGCCGCTGCCATGGGAGCGCTGCACGCACGCGGATATTGCGTTGGAGATGTGAACGAATCTAACATCTTAGTCAGCGATACGGCTCTCGTCACCCTCGTAGATACGGATTCGTTTCAAGTCCGCGACCTGCAAACGGCAGCTATTTATCGCTGCGGTGTCGGAAAGCCAGAATTTACGCCGCCAGAACTGCAAGGAAAGAATTTCGGTCAGATCGATCGCGCCCCAGAACACGACTTATTTGGGCTAGCAGTCCTGATCTTCCAACTGCTGATGGAAGGGACTCACCCTTTTTCAGGAATTTATCAAGGTAGTGGCGATCCCCCACCCTATGCAGCACGGATAGCGGCGGGACATTTCACCTATGGCAGCAAGCCAGTACCGTACAAGCCTACGCCGATCGCACCAAACTGGGAGATTTTACACCCCAGTTTGAGGCAGTTATTTGTCAAGTGTTTTGATGCAGGTCATTCTCAACCCCATCTCCGCCCCAACGCCCAAACCTGGCAAGCTGCCCTCAAAGAAGCAGAAAACGCTTTGACAACCTGTAGCGCCAACAATCAGCATCGCTATAGCGATCACCTGCAAAGCTGTCCTTGGTGCGAGCGGGCAGTAAAATTAGGCGGGCGCGACCCGTTTCCGTCCTTGGAGGCAGTCAGACAGAAAAAGCACCTCCAGCCTTTGCCACCTAAGCGTACTCCTCCTGTATATCGACAGTATCGAGCGCTCGATCGCTCTGCCGCTTATTATTCATCTGCCACGCTCAGCAAACACGCACCACTATTTTTAACACTGCCAAGAAGTCATAGAAGGCTGAGCCGCAGAAAGTTCAATCTGATGATGATGGGCACGTTTAGTCTAGGAGCTGTGAGCTTGATCCTGTTGATGCAGGTGTTAAGTGACGTGCAACTGCCCTTTGACAGTCGTTTCAGCGTTACCTCCATCCCCGAACCACCAAGTGACGGCAAAGTAGCAGCAAAAAGCGGCAATAATTTTGTTGCCTACTACAAGCAGGGCGATGCTTATTACAAAGTAGGAGACTATGAAGGGGCTATTGATAATTACGATCGCGCCATCAAGCTTAATCCCAAGGATGCTCAAGTCTATTTAAACCGAGGTAACGCCCTCTACGAAGTTGCCCAGCATAGCGGCGACCCCGACCGTACCTATCGCCGAGCGATTGAAGACTTCAATCGCTCCCTGGGACTCAAACCCAACCAAGCCGAAGCCTATCTCAGTCGCGGCATGGTACGTTATGAAATTGCTCAGTATAGTAAAAATCCCGAAAAAGAATATCAGCAAGCAATTCAAGACTTCGATCGCTCTTTGCAGCTCAACCCCCGTGCTGCCAAAGCACTGGTCAAGCGCGGCATCGTTCACTACAAACTGGCACAGTATAAAGGGGACTTGAGTACGGGCTACAAAGCCGCAATTGCAGATTTTAACCGAGCGCTTAGTATCGACTCCCAAGAAGCAGAAGCCTATCTCAAGCGGGGAATTGTTCGCTACGAGCTAGCTCAGTATAGCGGACAGAGCGATCGCGAAGCAGTAGAAGATTTACAAACAGCCGCTAAACTGTTTCTCAAACAAGGCAATATCGAAGAATATCAACTCGCTTTAGGTAATATTTGCGTTGCTCTCGATAAGAATTGCGATTCCTTCCTGAGGAACCCAGAAAAGTTTATTCTTTCTACCCCGCAATCTCTACCTGGAGAAGGAAAGCCTAAATGAGGAGCGAGGAGCGTTGCTCCTCGCCCCTAGTTCAGCGTTGCTGACCAGAGCTAATTGAGCGTTGAATCTGAGCTAAGGCGCGGTTGTAGTTTAGAATCGCATTGACTCTATCGCCTTCCGCTTGAGTTAAGTCATCCTCAGCATCGATCACTTCTGTTTGCGTCCCTACACCTGCTTGAAATCTGAGGCGTGCCAATCGCAGCGCTTCCCGCGATTGTTCTAATGCAACAGAGGTTGTTTGAATGTTTTCCAAGTTGGACTGCAACTGAGAGAAAGCTTGTTCTACTTCAAAGCGAATTTGGTTACGCTGTCCGGCAAAATTGGTTTCAGCGATCGCAATATCCGCCTCTTCTTGCCTAGCTCTTGCTCTTGCCGCTCCACCATCAAACAAACTTAAGTTTAAGTTTCCTCCTAAAGAGTAGCCATCTTGAAAGTTTGTGTCATCGTCAAAGGTATCGTTCAGGTTATATTGGGCAGCAAGACTAATTCGCGGTCCTAATTCAGCTAAGGCAGCACGCCGTTGTTGTTCGCTAATATTACGCTGTGCTAATTGTTGTTCTAGTTCGGCACGATTTCTAAAAGCCAGTACGATACTGTTTTCTAGGGAGAAGTTCCACTGTCCGGCAACTGCTACCGGATCGGCAGCCGTAACCACGATGGAGTCGTTTAAATTAATTCGCGTTGCAATTTGACGGCGGGCAATTCGTTGCTGGCTTAAGGCATCAGTTAACCTTTGGGTAGCCTGCGCCAACTGCACTTGAGCTTGGAGGACGGCAAAGCGAGTTCCTACCCCAGCTTGTTCTAGGGCTTGGGCATCGCGTAAACTTGCCTGAGCATTGTTGACAGAAGATCGCTGAATCCTTACGTTCTCATCAGCTCGTTGCAATTCGTAATAATCATTGGCAACGTTAAGGCGCAGTTCTTCTTGCGTCCGTTCTAAATCTAACCGATTAAAACGTAACTGTTCTTCAGCAGCGCGAATGTTAGCAGGACGTAAACCAGAAGTGAATAAATCGTAGCTTAGCGATAGATTGCCAGTCACTCGGGTATTATTGGTATCAGTTTGACCGCCAGTTAATTGTTGGAGAAACGATGGTTCCGGTTCTTCGCTAAAAATATTGTTACCTGTATTAGTTACACCTGCACCCAGATCTAGGCGAGGATATTCTGCTGCTAAAGCCTGTCGCAGTTGTGCTTGACTCCGTTCTACGTTCAGCCTTGCTTCTCGCAACTGCGTGTTGTTACGCTGTGCTAGGTCTAACGCCTGCTGGAAAGTAATTGGTTGAGCGCCCACAACCTGTACATCTTCTGGTTTCGTGGGAAATCGCAGCGGATTGGGATTGGGATTGAGATAACTAGGTATTTGAGCCTTACGATCGTTTAACTGAGAATTAGCAGGCGGCTGGGCTGGTTTAGGTTTGGTTGTTGGTTGTTGGCTGATGGTTGTTGGCTGATAGTTGTTGGTAGTTGGTAGTTGGTAGTCATTCTCCTCTGCTCCTCTGCTCCTCTGCTCCTCTGCTTGTCCGTTCCCGACTCCCGACTCCCGACTCCCGATTTTCTGTTTTGCCAAGAGAACTGAGGCTTGGGAATGACGGAACGAGCCGTTTGCTTGCAGGTAAGCTTGTTTGGTAGCTTTAATTGACTGAGTTTTACTAGGTTCAGATTTCATCGCGATCGCGTTATTGACAGATGGAGTTTCGCTCGCGATCGCTGGTGCTGGTTCAATCTTAATTAGCTCGGTTGCTAAGAGTGCTACAGCTAGACTCGAACAGAAGTTACGCACTAGAAATAAATGCTGTTGTTTCACCGCACTTCCTCACACGAAAATTTCAGACACCGAAAGCGACAATGACTCGATCGGTCGCTCCGTAAAAATCATAAATAAAAAATCAAATCA
>NZ_JBOFLP010000153.1:0-5761 GCF_051657925.1 Chroococcidiopsis sp. | reverse complement strand
CTACGGTAAAACCATCAAGCAATACATCTCCACCTCCGAATAGTTTGCCTCCAGTTAATTCGCCCCCAGGTGGAGCCAGCCTAGAAGAAGAAGATCCCGGTTACAGGTGATTCTCGTTATCAGTGGCTAGTGGTTAGTTGTAATAATAACCATTCACTGTCCTAACTTAATTTCCCCTGCTTTATCTGCACTAGCGAGGGTTTTACCATCAGGACTTATAGCTACTGCATAAACATCTTCATCGTGTTTGCTTAAAGTATTGAACAGATCGCCCGACCGCGGATTCCATAACTTGATGGAATGGTCTTCTGCGCCGCTAATTAATACTTGTCCGTCCGCTCGAAAAGCCAGAGAATTAATGTGGTCTGAATGCCCTTTCAAAGTATGTAATAAATCTCCAGTCTGTAAATTCCACAATCGAATTGTATTGTCATTTCCACCACTTGCAACTATATTTCCATCGGGACTCATGGCGATCGCAATGACTCGACTAGTATGCCCTTGTAGCGTGCTGAGTAATTGTCCCGTGTTTAAATTCCAAACTCTGACTAAATTGTCTGCACCACCACTGACGATCGTGTAACCATTAGGACTAATTGCTACGGCACGAACTGCACTTGTATGTCCGCTCAAAGTTCGCAGTAAAACTCCCGTACTTAAATCCCAAACTTTAATCGTGCGATCGCTACTACCGCTGACAATATGTTTGTCATCGGGACTCACAGCCACAGCCCGAACTGCATCTGTATGTCCCCGCAAGGTACGGATCGGTTTCCCGGTTTGCAAATTCCAAACTTTAATCGTGCGATCGCTACTACCGCTAATTAATTTATCTCCGCCAGGATCGATCGCCACCGACCAAATTGCACCTGCATGAGCATCGGGAATTGTCCGAATTAATTCTCCAGTTTTTAAACTCCACAACTTAATTGCGCGATCGTTACCACAGCTAGCTAAAATTTGACTGTCAGGACTAAAAGCCAGCGACCAAACAGTATTAACATGTTCGAGTACCGTCGGTACTTGGTGATTATATGTCGTGTCTGCGGCAATAGTTTCGCTCATGGATAGCTGGCGCAAATCTTGCCAGCGAGTTGCACCATAAGCTATCCCTAATACTGCCAAAACTGTCAGTGTAACTGCCCCCAGCCAAGATTTTGGTTGGCGTTGAACGAGATCGTCTTCTACCGTTTTTTCCTGCATTTCGCTAGTTAAAACTGCTACCGTACTCTGACGGTCTGCTTCCCAATCTGTACCGCGATCGTCTGTACCTTTACTATGAGCTACGATCGCTGTATTAAGCGTTGCATTTTCCAACCACCAAAGTGCTGTTCTTCTAATAGTTGCTTGAGCTAAATAAATCTGCTGTGGGTCGTCAAGTGCGTGTATATTTGGTGCTAAATTTGTCGAGGTTTCTCCTAGTCTTCTCCTAATATACTGATGCATTTCTGCTACAGAAATTTTGCGATCGCGATCTAAATCTGCTGCGCCAGTTTCAATTCCTTCTACTAAGTAATGAGTATATGTTGAGAGTTCAAATCCCTTATGAGAACATTCTGTTGCTGTATTTCCAGCCGTCAATATTACCCTACCTATTCCGCCTAACTGCTGTTGAAGATTGCCCATCATGGGATTTTGCGTCCATTCATCTACAACCATAGAATTGTCAACGCAACAATCGAGAATGACAACCTGTTGTTCTGCCGGACTGTCATTCATGATATTTTTGACTAGATTGGCTGGAATTGCAGTCGGGGCAACCAGTTCTCCGTTTGGATTTTTACAAGTTAAGCGAGTGGGAAAGTAAAATCTGCCATAGCGATCGCTGACGTAATGACCGGAGAAGTATAACAATACTAAGTCATCTGGCTGGCGTGTCTGGGCGTTAAATAAAGTCGCGATCGCGACTTGCATTGTCAGCGGATCGGGATTTTTGAGGACTTCTACCTCTGTAAAACCACCCATTTCTGGATGCTGTAAGACCCGTTGCATTGCTACCAAATCTTTTCCGACCCCAGGTAGCCAGTTAAAACCAGGTCCGTAATCACTTACGCCGATCAGCAATGCCACTCTAGCCATTGGTGACTTCCTCCCTGATGTCCTGTAGATGCGTCGCCACCAGTCCCTACACGAATTCCAAGTGTTTTTTCATACAAGCCCATGAAAGCTTGATGCTACCTCTATAATTTTAAAGATAAAGTAAAGCAATTATTATTCAACAGCAAAAATATAGTTTGTTATGTCATCCTCGAACTCAAGCTTTTTAGTATCTTTTAATACTCGACTGGACGACCGAGTACTAGATTCAGACTGTTCATACCTACTTCTAGAGGAAGATTTATGTTTGTATAATTAATTCCTAAATATTAGAAAGCCAATGCTCGCCTTCTTTGAATTCACTCACAACATTGAGATGATTTTCTATTGACTGCGACGCAAGGAACCATCTGCATATAGTTGCAGCGGGACTAGTTCAACTTTGCCGTCAATCGTAACTTTGCTGTAGACAATTTTTACCAGAGGAGATTGTTGTTGATTGTATAAAATCGCCATATCGATTAGCTGCCTGTTGATTCGGTAAAGCCAATGGTATAAGAAAAGACAATACTAAGTTACGTATTCAGTAAAACTACTGATAGCGTTGTAGCTTAGAGTCGTTAAAGATTTGGTAAAGATGCGCGATCGCAGAGTGGGGATTTGATGAAGATTACAATAAATTTTCGTTTAATAGTGGCGATCGCGATTCAGTAGTACGGTGAGATTTCCAGTAGAATACGAACAAAATCTTAAATTAGCTTATCGTTCTTCTACTCAGACTCATCTACTCCTAAAGGATGAAATGTAACGATCTTTGCTTTTCTGTAGATAGCTTCACGACGCAACCGCCCGATTCCCGAGACAGTCAAACTTCAGTATGTATAAAACTGCCGCTCAGTTACCAGCGCGACTGGATTATTATTACCATCAGATTAAAACCATTATTTTATCTCGGCAGAATCCGATTTCTGGCTTGTTACCAGCCAGTACTGCCATCACTGCCCACGGAGATTATACCGATGCCTGGGTACGAGATAACGTCTACAGTATTTTAGCGGTCTGGGGTCTGGCGCTAGCATATCGTAAAGTCGATCCCGACAAAGGACGTACCTACGAATTAGAACACAGCGTTGTGAAGCTGATGCGAGGCTTGTTATTTGCCATGATGCGCCAAGCTACCAAAGTAGAAAGCTTCAAACACACTCAAGCTGCCCTAGATGCCTTGCACGCCAAGTACAATACTCAAACGGGTGATATTGTCGTCGGCGATAGTGAATGGGGACATCTACAACTCGATGCCACTTCCCTATTTTTATTGATACTGGCACAAATGACAGCTTCGGGGTTGCACGTCGTCTACACCATCGACGAAGTAAACTTCGTGCAAAATTTGGTTTATTACATCGGACGCACCTACCGTACCCCAGACTTTGGGATTTGGGAACGGGGAAACAAAATCAATCACGGTAATGCCGAATTGAATGCTAGTTCTGTAGGAATGGCAAAAGCAGCCTTAGAAGCCATGAACGGACTAGATTTATTTGGAGTTGGGGGTAGCCAAGCATCGGTGATTCACGTTTTACCCGATGAAATTGCCCGCGCCCGCATTACGTTAGAAAATTTGTTACCAAGGGAATCTGCGTCTAAAGAAGTTGATGCAGCCGTATTAAGCGTTATCGGTTATCCCGCATTTGCCGTAGAGGATCGACGCTTGCTAGAACGCACCCGCAATGACATTATTACTAAACTCCAAGGCAAATACGGTTGCAAGCGATTTTTACGTGACGGACATCAAACGGTGTTGGAAGACACCAACCGCCTGCATTACGAACCGCGGGAACTGAAGCAATTTGAACATATCGAATGCGAGTGGCCCCTATTTTTTACCTATTTGTTGCTAGATGGAATATTTAGAGGCGATCGCACGCAAGTTCAAGCATACCAGGAATACTTGGAAAAGATTGTCGTAGAACGAGACGGAGTGAAACTATTGCCAGAGTTGTACTACGTCCCGCAGGAAAACATCGCCGCAGAAAGGGCAAATCCCCAGACTCAAACTCGTCTACCAAATGAGAATGTCCCCTTAGTTTGGGCGCAAAGCCTGTATTTTCTCGGTCAAATGTTGAGTGAAGGGCTGGTATCAATTGGCGATATCGATCCTTTAGGAAAACATTTAAACATCGGTCGTCGCCAAGAAGCAATGGTACAAATTGCCTTACTTGCAGAAGATGAAGATTTACAAGCGAAACTAGCGGTTTACGGCATTGAAACCCAAACACCATCACAAGTAGAACCAATTCAAGTCCGCCAAGCCGGAGAACTATCAACTGTCTACACCCAAATTGGACGCAACGACAAATTAGGTTTGACAGGAAGACCAATTAGACGCTTGCGGAGTTTAACGACTTCGAGAATCTTTCGGATTCGCGATGAAACCGTGGTGTTTTTACCTTCTTTTCTCGATCCCCAACAATTTTATCTCACCCTCGATTACCACTTTTTAGTCGCACGACTCAAAAGCGAACTTGCATATATTAAACACCATTGGAGCGATTTAGGACGACCGACGGTAACGCTGATGTTAACCCATACCATGCTAGAAACGGAGAAAGAGGCGTTATTACCGTTGATGGAAGAACTCAGAAGCGGTGTTTGCAACGGCGTTCACGTTAAGCTGGGACGGTTGCAACAGTTGATGCTAACGGCAAAAACAGAACGGATTGATTTCTTGCATGAGTTAGATTTTACTCGCTTAGCAGTTAACAAGAGCGCGCAACGCAACTATTACCTGACGTTTCACCCCGAAAAAAACCTACCTTTAGGGATTACTCAAGAATTTCAGCTAGAATGCGAAACCAATCTCAGTCTGTTGTTAGGACAATTACGGGCTTCAGAGAATCTCTACGAACAAATTGAGTTATTGCAGACATTGTATCGCTTGCGCGGCTTAGATTTTGATACTGGTTTTGGCACTGGACGAGCGACGGTTGGCGATTTATTGGATGAAGTCTACATGAAGGCGGGAAATCTGTGCTTGTGGACGATTGTTCGCCGCGCCGCAGGACTGCGACGGATGATAGACGTGTCGCTTTCAGACGAGGTGACATCAATTCTAGTCAGGCAAAAACAAATTGCCGTAGGTAAGTCGTACAGCGAGGCTTCCTTGATTACCCAACCAATGTCCAATCAAGAAATTGGCGAAAAAATCGACCAGTTTTGCGGCGAAGATATTCGCGATCGCGTTTTAACTCAAGAAATGCTTAACTATTTAGGGGTATTGATTCGTACTGAACCCCATTTATTTAAGGGATTGCTGACACTGCGTGTCGGTTATTTAATCTTATTAATTACCAGCGAATTAGGGCAAGAATTAGGGCTGACTCAAGATGAAGCCTACGAACATTTGATGCAACTATCCCCATTTGAAGTGAAAATGCGCCTGCGCCAAGTTTTAATTGGTTATGAGGGAATGAATCAAGTCTTGCGTCAACGAGAATCGCTACACGTCAAACAGCCAGAAAGTGATATTGAATGGGTAGTACTGCCTGAAACCACAGATGAAGGGTTTGTCCCCTTGAGTGGTTGGCAACAGCAGCGACACTGGGATGGGTCGATGAATCGCGTTCCTCAAGACTTTTTCCAACGAGTTTGGCGGTTAATGAAACACTCTAAAGGCGTGATTATTGGCGATAAATTAGAACGTCGCAATCGTTTGGATAGCGAG
>NZ_JBOFLP010000152.1:0-5299 GCF_051657925.1 Chroococcidiopsis sp. | reverse complement strand
GCTAGCAATAACGTATTCCCCATCCCAAGTATTGACCTCGTAGAGATCGCCATCAATACTTGCAACAATACACCAATGCCCTCCTTTCCCCTTGAGTTCGGGATTATCGAGGGTAACGAGGCGACAGACTTCACCAACGCGATAGCGCTTTCGCTTCGGTTTGCCAGTTATTTTTTGTACTACCTCTCTAACGATGCGACCGGGAGGAATCCGACCATCGGCAGCCTCCACCGCCTCAACCCAAATTTCCACCTGTAAGGGTTTGGATACTTTTGCCTTGACCAGATAACGAAGTTGACGCTCGCTGGAAGGCAGGGGTACGTGCCGACCAATGGTCGGCAAAACTTCCTCTAGGTTTTGGTAGATAAGGGCTGCACCGATTTTGAGATAGGCGCTATCGCGCGTATACCCGAAACAATCGAGACAGTAATCCTCAAAGCGATCGTGGGTGGAAAGGTAAAGCCTCTTTGCCTTGAGTTCCTGCAACGCCAGACCCGAAACCGAAAAAGCACTCCTAGCTTTACTTTCTAAGTATTCTCGATGTTGCTGCTGTGCGGGAGTGAGACTAAAAGGATCGATCGCTACCACGGTTGTGTTAATTAAACTGCATATCTCCAGCTTAAAGGAAAGAGGTAACGAAACGATCTGCAATAAAACTTAATCAAAAAGGCAAAAGAAATGAAGAAGAATGAATAACAGATAAGACAAATTATTAATTATTCAATGCTGGCAAACAATAACACAAAGACGATCGAGCCAGAACTCATTCCAAGCCCAATGTCAAAATTTCTGGCTGCTTGGGAGGAATATTTAGATGAGGAAGTGGGTGCGGGCGCGGCGAGCGAAGATACTTTAAAAACTTACACCACGCAAATTGCATGTTATTTGCATTGGTGTGAATCGGTCACTCTCGACCCTGCTGTGGCTAGAAGAAAGAATATAAAAAGCTACAGGCATTATTTGAGCAAGCAGGGTTACAAAAAGGCGACGATTGCCCTTAAGTTGACCGTCGTGCGCCGCTTTTACGAGGCTGCGATCGAAGCTGAATTGTTACTGTTCAATCCCGCACTTGGTGTTAAACCACCGCTAGAAAAAGTAGACCCCAGCGCTCAAATTAAATATTTAGAAATAGAGGAAGTAGAAAGTTTATTGCTAACCGTCAGTCAAGAAATTCCCGATGGCAGGGTGGAAATTGACAATGAAGTTAAACCACTGCGAGATTTGGCGCTGATTGAGATTATGTTGTACGAGGGCGCTCGTCCCATAGAGTTACATCGAGCCAATGTGGGGGATTTAACGCGCCAGGGCGATAACCTCGGTTTGCGCGTCTCTTCAAAAAGAAAAATACGTCTAATCCCGCTTACTGCCAAAATAGCTGCTCTGTTGCACGGCTATCTGGCAGCCAGAAAGCAAACGGGGGAGAAACTCAGCGCTCGATCGCCTTTATTTGCTGCGGTGGGCAATCGCAGTCGGGGCGAGAGACTTTCGCGATCGCGGATTTTTGCTTTAGTAAATGAATATTTAAAACAAAGTAATTTAAAAGACAGAGGAAATAGAATTCTTTCGCCCTATAGTTTAAGGCATACGGCAGGGACGCAGGGATTGATAGCGTCGGGAGAATTGCGGCGAGTACAAGAACTTCTAGGGCATAGCGATCCGAAAACTACAGCTATTTACGCCCAAGCTAATTTGAAATGGGCTAACAATCCAGCAGCATTGTGGGAACTCGAACTGCCTGAAAGTTAATTAAGATGCGTTCGCGTAGCGTGGACGGAGTCCAATCGCCGATAGAGAAGGCGCATGGCGGAGCCTCATCGATAATTTAGGGTGCTAAAAAATAACAAACTGCAAAAATTAGGGTGCATTAAGAATGTGTGTTCAAGCATTTGTAGCTCGGTCTATGCACCCTAACAATCGACTATTCAGTCCTGAAATTCTTGTAATAACTCTCTTTCAGCCGCTTCAGTCAAAACCCGTCTCATCCACTCGGCTTTATTGGGTAATTTTCTAATTAGCGAATCAACTTTTTCGTTGACTCTGACTGCTAAAGGCTGCTCGGCTAGTTGAACATCACCAGCTACTGCTTGATATGGTTTGAGTTGCTCTATTTTGGGATTGGGATTACTCATATTTGGACTAATTGCTATGTTTACAAGGCAATAGAAGTTAAAATAATTAGGTAGCAATTTATTGGCATTACCATAATCATGCCACGAAAACCCCAAAAGATTGAGCGACTAAAGTGTACGAGTATCGAACAAATCTTGTCGTGCTGTAATAAATTAACGCTCGCCCAGCTTAAATTAATTAAAGAAGCGATCGAGATAATGATTGCAAGGCTTGAAGATAAACAACTAGAGCCAAGCGGAGGACGCGGTCGGAGCGAGCTTAGCTCCGACTTCAGCCGTCCGTATCGATTCGATCGCAAGATTGAAAAAGTGGGGGTAGGAGTTAGAGGGAGTACTGGCTATATCGAATCCAAATTCATTAGGGGGCATGGACCATATTTATATTTAAGAATGCGTCGCGATGGCGTTCATCATTCTTTTTATTTGGGAAAGGACGAGCAATAGTTTTTTTGTTAGGGTGCATAAAGTGACTTTAAAACCTTTGTTATTAGGTATTTTATGCACCCTAATAGTTTTCTTGAATTGCACTTTTGACAGCTATCGCTGAAGGGGTGATAACCCCGCCATAACCCCTTCGGGGCTTGGCTGTCATAACTGTAAGACTCTGAGAATTTCTAGCTTATTGACAGGCAAGAGTGAGAACAGATAACGGGCGCGATCGCTTACACCGTTGCTTGTTTAAAAGGTAAGAGGATTAAAAAACAAGGAGCGCAAAAATATATTAGTCGTCTTAAAGAGCATAAAAGGATAGAGCTGCGACATGGTAACTTTTGGGTCGGAAGAGCATGGATATTCTTGGTGTGCAGCACAGGAAGAATGTCAAATTTGGGTAGCAGAGTTAATGCAAATTAATAGTAATAAGCTACCTTTTTTTGCGAGAGGTTTAAGAGCAATGACCCTTATCCAATCAGCTTTTTAGCTTGCTCGTCACCCCATCAGGTATTTTTCCCTTTATTGTTATCTATAAGCTTAGAAATCTTACGCACGATGTCTTCAAGACGATGTGATGCATTATCGGCGATTTCAATCAAATGTTGTTCCGTCTTTCGATCGGATCGCAAACCAAATTCTTTTGCTGCTGTTGCTATTATATTTACTTTTTCTTTTGCCGCATTGTAAAGAGCGATTGCCTGTAAATTTACATCGTTCTCGATGCGATCGAGAACTTGTGTAATTTTTGTTCTTTCCTTGGTTTTTTTTGCCAGAGACAATCGGGCCAGAGTTCGTGAAAAGACTCGCTGCATACTTGGAGATGGGTTTGAATATTTGCTACTCAAACTCCGATTGAAACAATTCTGCGATCGCTTGAAGGGTGATAGGGGATCTCTATGCAGAAGATGTTGTCATTAAAGAATTGTTCGAGCTTTAAGTGCCTCCTTTTGACAGTCGGCACTTTCAACTTTAATTACTCAAACTGAATCTTCAACCTCAAATCGTTAAAATCTCGATCGCCACCACCCCATAAATCCTCCAACACCAACTCATCCCCCAACAAACGATTGAAGTGATTGATACCATCTGGGTTAGCTCCCACATGAGAGAATAGAGCATAAGGACGAACCGAACTAGAATTACTAGGATTATTAGCTAACCATTGCTCCTTCGTCCCATCGACGATCGCATAAACGACCATATACTTACCAGCAGTAACAGCAACAGTATTATTCGTTCCGAATTCTGGGGTTGGTGAGAAGATAGTTTGAACGCGCGAGATTCTCATCAATGCTTCGGCATAACCAGCATCACCTGGAAGCAAGTTACCAATCTTTCCAGTGGCATCATCGAGTAACAACAAACCAATCTCAGAATTGTAGAGAGCTTCCTTACCTTCTATTGAAACCGTTGCATTAACCATCTCCCCAGGTATTCCTGGAACGATTAAATGAGTGTCACTTACGGTAAAGACGACATCATTGAAATCATTATCCCCACCACCAAATAGATCTTCAAAAGCAACCTCCAACTCGCCCCTTTCACCAACTTTATCGCGAACATGGTTTACCGAATCAGAATTAGCCCCCATCATCGAAAAGAATACTTTGGGTGGTTGCTCTGAATTACTTAAGAAAGATTCAACAGTATCATTTTGAACCAAATAGAACATCAAATAACTACCAGCACTCAACTTGACATCCTTCATCGCCCCCTGCTTTTCTCCTCGTGCGAACAAAGTTTGTCTCGTGGGACTACCTATTGCAAAATCAGCATATTCGGGATCGTCTGGAGTTACACCACCGATTTCACCAGTTGGATTGTCAACTAAGAAGAAACCAATCTCCGAATCCATAGTTGCGTTGTGTTCGATCCAATTAAAATTCAGTTCTACTTCTTCTCCTTCATTGCCCGATACTTGGTAGATGCCATTCGTTTCACTTTTGATTAAGGCATTGGGGAGGGCTGGACGGCGAACCTGCGTCGCCGTATTGAAGCCCGTCATTGGGGATAGGGGAGGCACGGACGGCAACACAGGTTCGCCGTATTGAGGAGGCAAAGATAATGATGAAACCTCATCAGATAGAGAGCCGTTGCCGTCATCAAGCATTGGGGATGGGAGAGGCACGGACGGCGAATTTACTTCGCCGTATTGAGGAGGCAAGGATAATGATGTTTCCTCAGAATACAGAGAGCCGTTGCCGTGATTGGATACAACTATATCGATAGCCTTTGTTGTAGTAGCGCCATCGGAATCAGTAACGCTCAGAGTAACGGTATACGATCCACTATCGTTATAAACATGGGTGATGGTTGAGGGTGTAGGGGAAGAAGTAGTACCATCGCCAAAATCCCAACTATATGTCAACTCATCTTCACCACTATCTGTCGCATTAGCACTAAAACTAATCTCTTCTCCTCGTTTGATATTGGTAGCACTACTTTCTAAAGTCTCGATCGTCGGTGCGACATTATTAACCGTCACATTAACAGTATCATTAGTGCTAGCGCCCTTACTATCGGTAACAGTTACAGTCGCGCCGTAAGTTCCCGATTCTGTGTACTCGTGGGGGAAAGGGTGTGGGGTGTCCCCATTCGAGGATAAATAGGGTGTAGGAGCTGTAGTAGTTCCATCGCCAAAGTCAAGTGTTATAGTAAGGGGATCTCGATTGGCATCAGTTGCCATTACGCTAAACTGTGCTGTCTCTCCTTGGTTGAGGCTGCTCGGCGCTGCTACC
>NZ_JBOFLP010000151.1:0-4811 GCF_051657925.1 Chroococcidiopsis sp. | reverse complement strand
TCAATGCTTTTGTTTCTGCTATCTACCATGCATTCTCCCAATCGCATCTTCTCGGCTCTGACTTACAACTCTCTGGAGTATCTAGAGAACAAGCAAGGCAAGACTTTGAGACTACATTGGGGGAACACAGCGATATTGTGGCGGCAGCGATCGCCGGAGCATACGGCAGCGCTTTGATGATGCTAACCCAAGACTCAATCGAGACCTACCGCAATCTAGATATCGTGGTACAACTGCGACTCAGCGCAACGAGTCCACTCCCAGAAGAACTAGACCGTATCCTCAAGTTCCAGCAGGCGGGATTGTTGTCGAAGGCAACGGCGATGAGTTTGTCGGGATTTGTGGAAGATACGGACTCTGAACTCGCACTTTTAGCTGATGAAGAACGCGATCGCACCGTAGTAGAAGATACAAGCAATTTACTTGTATCGGGAATCATTGACCAACAGACGGCAGAAGCTACCTTGCGATCGCGTCGGGTGCTAGCGGGGGATACAACCAGTGTAGACAGAAGCGGGGAGGTATTAAATGGCAACTGAGGAAGCATTTATTCCCAAGGGCGATCTCATACCCTTAAAGGAATTAACCGACTATACCGATAATGGCGAAGTAGCAATTACTAGGGGCGACGTGGAGAGAGCGATCGCTACATCAGTTGAGGAGTTGCAGAAGTTTTTAGAGGCTCGGCAAAAGAAAAAATAGCTATCTGTCCTGCCACTCTACCCAAGTATCTCCATCTGCTGATATCTCAATACAACCGCGATCGCTTCTTGAAAACCTTGCCGCCACGCTATTAGCAGGGCTTGCTTTGCGCCACAAGGTAAACTGCGCGTTTCTATCCAAGACTTTTTCGCTCTTTGACGGCTCAAACCGCTTTTTGAGCGCGTCCATTAGGTAGGCAGCAATATTACTGACTTTGCCCTTGGCTACTGCTTTTTTGACTACTGCGATCGCATTGTCAAACACTTCTGGTTCTGCTTTTTCTATCTCTGCTGCCAATGCTGGAAATATCTTATCTACACCCAGCGTCTCTACTTGTTTTATTTTCTCCTCAGAAATTATCGACTGATTGTTTTCAGGATATCTAGGCTGGACTTCTATATTGTTTGTTTGCAAAGAAGCAACAACATTTTCTGCGTTGTTGCTATTTATTTCTTTATTTAAATCTATATAATATGCGGGGTCTTTTTTCTCCTCTAGCGTAGTAACTTTACTCTGCTGGAGTGGTAAATTTACTTCACTAGCGCAGTCAAAATTCCCCACCTTGTCTAACAATACAGCCTCATCAATCTTGTAACTGTAGGCTGTATCGCAAGCAAAAAGCTTGATTAACGTGTCTCTAACTAACACGCCCATCTCAACCAATTTCTTTAAGTGGGTAGCAATAGTTTTTTTGCAGTAACCAAGACTATCTGCTAAGTAAGAAGCAGACAATCGTACCCAGTCAGGTCTTTGCTTGCTGCGGTTAGTTTTAATCCAACCATCGATAAACGAAAGTATGTCTGCTTGGCATTTGTTTTTAAACGCCGCTAAGTATTCTCTAAGGACGTTTTTAGGATGGCATACTGCGCCAAGGAAAGCTGATTTAAAGTTTTGGTGTGTCATGATTGTATTGGAATATTTAAGATACGCCCCACCGCATTTAATGGATGCGGTGGGGATTTACTTAGAACGGTGCAACGCAGTCGCCAGTCTGCCTAGATATTTCTTGGGCGCGGTATCGCCATACGCCCATCACATACCCGCTCAAGTATTCGTAGTTGTCGTGCTGTGGGTACGTCCCCTCGTAACCGTCGCTCTCGCCAGCGATGCGGTATATTACAGCGATCGCATCTTGCTCTTCAATGCGTTCTTGATCTAAAACTAAATCATGTGTCATCATTGTGTTATCTCGCTATTACGTGAGTTAGCGGACAGTCATTAGGGTTCCAATCTCGTGCTGTTCCGCCTTCAATCTTATTGTATCACCTCAATAGCACGTTAACAAACTGTTGAGCGTTAAAATAAATTAGTATATCTTATGTTTGTGCTGGCGGGTTATGGCGAATTATAAAGGCAATCCTGATTTTGGAACTAAGTACCGTTTTGACAACGGTAGAAAACAGCCTTTGTCAGAACAGGTAGCCACAAGAGTAGACGCAGAAACAAAAATGCGTCTTTCTGAAATTGCAGAACAAAAGAATTGCACAGTAGGAGATTTAATGCGTGCAGCGATTGATGAGTATTTGGCAAGCAGAAATAAAAGCGCGGCATAAGTGACATCTTTCCTAGTCGGCAGTGCGCCCCAAACAGTAACTTACGATCGCCGCGTCGGAAAATATAGAGATGGTACAGGTAAATTCGTCTCAAGGGCGACTGTTTTACGTTTGGTAGACCAAGAGAGCGATCGCCTCGCCACCCGCATGAAAGCCCACGCACGTTTATTGACTGATGGGCGGATAGATATACCAGAGTTTCAGAAGCGGGCAGCAGAGGACTTGAAGCTATCAGCAATCCGCAGCACAATTTTAGGCTCAGGCGGTCGATCGCAGGCGACGAATCAGGCTTACGGTAGTACAGGTAGACTACTGCGAGAGCAATACCAATTTCTCGATGGATTTGCGCGTGACTTGGCTGCGGGGAAATTGAGCAAGGCACAAGCCATTCAAAGAGCCTCTCTTTACGGTGCAAGTACCAGAAGCGCATTCCACACTGCTGAGAAAATAGCTAGGGGGCGTGAAGGTTTTATTGAAGCGAAGCGATCGCTCGATCCTAGCGCTGCTCACTGCCCTCAATGCCTCTCTTATAGCACTTCTGGGCAATGGAAGCCATTAAATGAAGTGACGATGCCTACAGTAAATTGCGAATGCTCTCAGTTTTGTAGGTGTTTAGTAATTTTTCGGAAACGCCTTGCTTGAGCTATATTTAATATGTCATCAACCGCTTGCAGAATATGGATTACGCCGAGGCACTAAGACAAATTGAAAGCCTAGAAAATGGCAACGAATTAATTAGTGCAATCAAGGGTAGAGTTGATGGCATTCTCGAAGAAAAACGCCGCGCTGTAAGTAGCAGTAGTACAGAGCGCGATCGCGCCTCCCAATTAGAAAATATAGTAGACCAAATATTTAAGCTAACTGGCGCAGAAGGCGACAACCCCGTAGCTAAAACCCAGTCTTTTACAACTAAATACAACTCATTACTATCAGAATCTTCTAACAATCAAAAAACTATATCTGCTCTAGAAGCTGCCAAAAATGCAGCAGAGCAAGCCAAGAACGAAGCCGAAACAAAACTTATTGAAGCAGATAGAAATATTAAAGTGACTGAGGCAGCGATCGCATCTAAAGCTAATCCAAACGTACTGAAAAAGTTACTGACAGACAACCAATTAAGTTTAGAAGTAAGTGGGGAGGATAATAGTAAACAGGTACTTGTCGTTAATGGCGATACAAAGTTACCATTAACTGAGTTTGCCCAAAGTAATTGGGCTGATTTCCTCCCATCTCTGTTTCCGAGTAGTGGTTCTACGCCACCAAAACCGCCTTCTCCACTTCCTGGTGGTAGTCCAGGGGGACAGAAGAAAGAGAATCCCGATCCAGTAAAAAGCTATATTGCTGCTTCTGGATTTGGACTAAAAGCAAAAACTACTGGGTAGCTTGCAATAAAAATGAGAACAAATTGTTCTCAAAAAACACTGCTCTTGGAGAGCAAACCATAGTCCAGGGGACGAAGGCAAGTCACAAGTCACAAGTCGCAAGTATGACTTGACCCCTAATGGCAAATCCTTATTACACAAAACCTCGAATTCACTTCGGGGACTATCAACCAATCTCGCCTCAGTGGTCGGGAACTCCCCAGCACCAGCCTAAAGTATTAGTGCCTGGGGGCGGTCATTTAAATGCAAGTGCCTTTACAGCTTCGTCCAACGCCACGCCGATTACGGTGGCGGCAGCAGGGGCGGCAGCGGGTGCGACTACTATTCCATTACAGAGTGCGATCGCATCTTCTATCCCTAGTGGCAAGATATTGGATTTCACTGGCGCAGGTAAGTTTGCCAAGTTGACGGCTGCCGCAGCAGAAGGCGCGACAAGCATAACTGTTGAAGCCCTGCCTCAAGCTTTAGTCAGTGGCGATATGGCTTATTACAGCATGGGCGACTATCTACTTGTGCAGTCCGGCACTTTAGTAGGGCGTACTTATGCCGAGCGCGATGCGGGGATTGGTTATGGTCCCTATGCTACAGGAGACGAGGAAGCGCACCTATTATTTTTCGACGTGCATAATGCGCTAATAGACAATGAGGCAGAGTTGTACATGGCTAAGTCCAATAATGTAGTTTACGAGAACTTCCTACCCAACTGGACTAGCTTATCAACAGAAATAAAGACATTTATCAGGGCAAACTATAACTGCCTAATAGGAGTAGCGTAAGATGGCAGACATTTTTGCACTCCACAGGGAAATCGTAGAAGAAGGGCATTTAGAAACTTTAGCTCGCGATCCTCGCATCCAGTTTGGTACTCCTGCTCGCCGCTACATCGGCGCAGAGATATTGCCCGATCGCCCCGTAACAGAAAACCAATTCACCGAATCAGATATCCGCTATTTTACAAGTCCTGCTAACGATGCGACTCGTTACTCCGAGCCGCAAATGAAGCAAGTAGCGCAGGCGGCGACATTTGATGTCAAACTTGGCGAACTCGATATTGCCGCCCAGCTAACAGGCAGAGATTTTGACAATATCCGTAAGATAGCGACTTCTAACCCAACGGGAGCCAAAAACCAGTTAATCGCTTGGTTAAATACTGGGCTTAATTTATCTTTGGTTG
>NZ_JBOFLP010000150.1:0-35970 GCF_051657925.1 Chroococcidiopsis sp. | reverse complement strand
GCAACAGCAGCGACACTGGGATGGGTCGATGAATCGCGTTCCTCAAGACTTTTTCCAACGAGTTTGGCGGTTAATGAAACACTCTAAAGGCGTGATTATTGGCGATAAATTAGAACGTCGCAATCGTTTGGATAGCGAGTTAATTTTAGCAGAAATGACATCGGGGGAGAAAAACTTTGCCCTGCGAGTCGAGCATTTACTCAATAAAATTGAAGCCCCAGAATATCGACAAGTTAATATTGAAACGCTCATGGAATTAGCAGCAATTTGCGATCGCAATCCCAATTTACAAATAGAAGAATACATCGTCTTAGATGTATTAATCGGTCATGCCGTACGTTTAGCCTGGTTAGAACGTTTCCCTGAAAAAGCAGACCGTTACGATGAATTTAAAGCATCTGCATGGCGTGCTTTTTACAATTCCTCACCCAGAGAATGCGCTAGTACTGTCGTGAAAGCATTCCGATTCTTATCCGAATTTGGGCAATCTCAAGCAGCATAGCAGCAGAAGGCAGAAAGCAGATCCCCCAACTCCCTTAAAAAGGGGGCTAAGAAAAAATTGCCTATGAAGTTAATACTAATATTTAACCAAAGGGGCAAATATGGCTGAGATGACTAGAGATGAATTTCAATGCAGATGGAAACGCAGATGAACGCTGATGTTGGTGCAGCCGCAACCATTGGGTACGCGGATGAAGAGTGAATGCAAGCAAGATATCTATTTTGACTTTTAACTTTTAACTTTTGACTTGCTCGATCTCATCGATCGCCACTTAGTCCTAAACTATTTGATGGAGTAGCTGGTATAAGAGGTAGTCGTGGAATTTCTGTTCGTAACCGACTTAGATAACACCCTCGTAGGTGACGATCGCGCCCTATCAGAATTGAACCAAAAACTCAGTCACCATCGCCACGTACACGGCACGAAGATTGTCTATGCAACAGGGAGATCGCCCATACTTTATCAAGAATTGCAACAGGAAAAAAATTTGATCTCCCCCGATGCGTTGGTTGCGTCAGTGGGGACGGAAATCTATCTTGACGGGATCGATAACCCTTATACTGCTTGGTCGGAACAACTCGATATAGGCTGGAATCGAGATAAAATTTTAGCGATCGCAGCTCATTTTGCCGATTTGACGCTACAAGCAGATTCTGAACAGCGTCCCTATAAAGTCAGCTTTCACCTAGCTCGAACTGTAGCAGCAGAACTATTACCTCAATTGGAATCTACCTTGAAAAAGCAAGCCTTAGAAGTCAAATTAATCTACAGTACCGGAACCGATTTAGATATTCTGCCCTTACGCGGTGATAAAGGCTTAGCAGTCAAGTTTTTACGTTCAACTTGGAAAGTTTCCTCAGAAAAAACAGTCGTGTGCGGCGACTCTGGTAACGATATTTCCATGTTCGCCACCAGGGAAACCAAAGGAATTATCGTGGGTAATGCCAGTTCTGAATTACTAGAATGGCACGAAGCCAATCCAGGCGGCGATCGCTACTTAGCCCAAGCCCCCTGTGCAGGTGGTATCCTAGAGGGCTTAGGTCATTTCGGTTTTTTGGGATGATTAGCTATCTCAAGGGTACAGTTGCCAGCATTGTCAAAACCAGTGGTAATCGCGTCATCCTGATTCTAGAGGTGAACGCTTGCGGCTATGAAATGCAAATTCCCGTGCGACTATCGCAGGAATTAACTGCTGGCGAACAGACACAAATCTTTACCCATCTCCAAGTGCGGGAAGAACAGCCATCACTGTATGGTTTTGGTTCTAGCGTACAACGAGACTTATTTCGCTTGTTAATTAGCGTTAGCGGCATTGGTGCGGCACTGGCGATCGCTTTATTAGATACTTTTGAGATCTCCGATTTAGTACAGGCGATCGTCAGCAACAATACCCAACTTCTGCTACAAACCCCTGGTGTGGGTGGCAAAACTGCCGAACGCATTTGTTTAGAACTGAAAAGCAAATTAGTCAGTTGGAGTCAAACAGCTGGACTTGCCGCAACGACAGCCGCCATACCCTTAGCCCCAAATATTTTAGAAGAAGTGCAAGCCGCACTCCTCGCTGTCGGCTACAGCCCCAGCGAAATTTCTCAGGCACTAACAGCTGTCAGTCAAAACGCCCTCGTACCGAAAAACGCCAGCCCCGAAGAATGGATGAAACAGGCGATGACTTGGTTGAGTAGCCAGTAATAAGAGGGAGCAGGGAGCAGGTGCAGGGCGCAGGGGAATGAGAACAGAGGAGGCAGAGGAAGCAGAGGAGGCAGAGGAGATAAAATAACTAACTGGTCACTGGTCACTGGTCACTGATAACTGCTCCCTTTTTCTGTAACAATAGTCTGCGTATCGCTCTTGGTAGGGCAATTGCATGAGTGTGGCAAAACGTCAACTTCCCAGATTGATTCGATTTTCTGGTCGTCCTAGTCTATCCTTACAACTAACAGCGATTGGCTTGGCAATTACCCTGATTTTTTTAGGCATAGCAATACTCGCTCCCGTATTTCAAGCTTGGGGATGGATTCAAAACCCTACAGAGTCTCTCATTAACCCAATTCACGATCCACCTTCGCTCAAATATTTATTTGGCACGACGCGCCAAGGTTATGACGTATTTTCGCGCACGCTTTACGGCAGTCAAGCGGCGTTGCAAGTGGTGGTATTAGCCACAGCCTTTGGTTTAATTATTGGCGTACCTTTAGGTTTAGTCAGTGGCTATCTCGGTGGCAGACTCGATCGCATATTGTTATTTCTCATGGACACGATCTATACGCTACCAGGACTTTTGCTTTCGGTAACGCTAGCCTTTGTCGTTGGTAGAGGAATATTAAACGCCGCGATCGCCATCAGTATCGCCTATATTCCCCAATATTACCGCGTTGTCCGCAACCACACCGTTAGCGTCAAAACCGAATTATTTGTCGAAGCTGCCCAAGCTATGGGAGCCTCAACCGGAAGAATTCTAACTCGATATCTCTTTTTCAACGTCGTGCAGAGCGTACCAGTATTGTTCACTCTCAATGCTGCCGATGCCATTTTAACGCTGGGTGGCTTAGGATTTTTAGGGTTAGGACTGCCAGAAGAAACACCAGAATGGGGTCACGATCTGCGTCTTGCCCTCGAAGCACTGCCAACAGGAGTATGGTGGACGGCGCTTTTTCCTGGCTTAGGCATGACATTAATGGTTGTAGGATTGTCTTTACTGGGTGAAGGCTTAAACGAATTGATCAACCCCCGTTTGCGGAGAGACAGTTGGAGTCAAACACCACCATAATGAATTCGGAATTCGGAATTCCGAATTAAATCAAACACCCCACACCCCACACCCTACGCCCCACACCCTATTCATCGGTTATCTTTGAAAAGCCTTGTTTGAAAAAGTAAAGACGATGAAAGATCCGATATCTTTAGTTGCTGCTGCTGCTGGTGGTTTGATGCTTTCGCTTGCTGCTGCGAGTATTATTCATGCCGCACCCGTAAAAGCTTTGAAATCGCATCCGAATATAGGAGTGTCTCATGGCACAACTCTACAGCGATCGCTCGGTCAAAATAAACAAAACAGATATTGCGATCGCAACTGGCAGCAAAATCAGTCAGCAACCCCCGATTAGAAGTCGGGGGCTTCAGGCGAATAACCCGAAGCCCTAGTTGACCAGACTCAGGTAGCAATACCTACGTTTAAGGCAAGAGTTAAAGACCTACCTTGGGTTGCGTAGCTAGACCCAAGCTCTAGAACCAAATCGTTAAACATCTGTAAAGGGTTAAAGAAGTGCGATTTGGATAGTACCGACCTTAAACATTGTCGAAGCTAACTTTACCCATCGGCGAGGTGCTTTCCGACGCAAGGCGACAGGAACGCACTCGCCTTAGAAATGGAGGGACAATATGTCCAAAGTGTTTGTAATTGATTCAGAAAAAAGACCGCTCAACCCAATTCATTCAGCACAGGCTCGCCAGCTATTAAGAAACAAAAAAGCAGCGGTATTTAGGCGTTTTCCTTTTGCAATTATCCTGAAAGAATCGCGCCCTGATGCCCCCGTATCACCTTTGAGACTGAAGATAGATCCAGGGGCAAAGTTCACGGGGCTAGCATTAATCGACGATTCCACGGGTGAAGTTGTATTTGCCGCCGAGTTAAAGCATCGAGGTTTTGCTATTCGAGACGCACTTCATACTAGAAGACAATTAAGGCGTTCTCGCAGAAACCGTAAAACTCGCTATCGTCAAGCGCGATTTCTGAATAGAACTCGCTCTCAAGGATGGCTACCACCAAGCCTAGTTAGCCGGATTGAAAATATCAAAACTTGGTGGATGCGGTTACGCAAATTTGCCCCAATCGTAGCGATTAGCCAAGAGCTAGTTCGCTTTGATATGCAGTTAATTCGCAACCCAGATATTCAAGGTAAAGAATATCAACAAGGGACACTTGCTGGCTACGAAACGCGCGAGTATTTACTGGAAAAATGGGATAGACAATGCGCTTATTGCAATGTTAAAGATATTCCCTTTGCAGGTCGAGCATATTCAATGTCGAGCAAAAGGAGGGTCGAACTCAATCACAAATCTGTGTTTATCTTGCGAAAAATGCAACATCAAAAAAGGGACTCTTGATATTAGAGAATTTCTCAAGAAAGACCCATCAAGCCTAGAAAAAATCTTGAAACAAGTTAAAAAACCATTAGCGGATGCAGCCGCAGTAAACGCGACTAGATTTGCTTTGCTAGAAGTCTTAAAAGCAGCCGGACTGCCTGTAGAAACTGGTAGTGGTGGTTTAACAAAGTTCAATCGATGCACCCAGAATCTCGAAAAACAGCACTGGATTGATGCGGCTTGTGTTGGACGGTTAACACCAATTTTGAATATTAAAGGAGTTAAGCCATTGTTGATTACAGCCAACGGTCACGGTTCAAGGCAAATGTGCGGAAGCGATAAATTTGGATTTCCAACTCGTCATCGCACAAATCAACAAATTCATTTTGGCTTTTCTACTGGAGATATTGTTAAAGCCGATGTTACTTCTGGCAAAAAAGTAGGCGAGTACGTTGGTCGGGTTTTATGTCGTAAAACTGGCAGTTTTGATATTGCGCTCCATACAGGTAGAGTAACTGGAATTAGCCACAGGTTTTGCACCCCAATTCATAAAAAGGATGGTTACTCGTATGGATTTTGAGAATTGTGGACGGCGGATAAATCCGCTTGTCGTCGTGCTTCCTCAAGGCTGGCGATGCCGGAACGAGTTCCGGCATTTCAGCCAGCCGTCCTGGTTTAAAGACACAGGGCTTCCGCACGACTTGTGTTTTCGGTGACCAGTTATCAGTTATCAGCCACTAGTGACTAGTCACTAGCCACTAGTGGCTGGTGACCAGTGACTCCTGACCAGTAGTTATCAAGCAAGTTCTAGCGACCTCTCACCTCTTAACCAAAGACAAATGACAAATGACCATCAAGTCATCGGCATCGATTTAGGCGGCTCGGCAATTAAGTTAGGGCGATTTTTGCCGGATGGGACTTGCTTGCAGTCCCTAACCGTACTTACGCCCCAACCAGCTACGCCAACAGCGGTACTATTGGCAATGGTAGAGGCGATCGCTCAAGTCGATCCGCAACGGCAAGGAGTGGCGATTGGTGTCGGAACTCCTGGTCCCGCTGATGCAGCGGGGCGAATTGCGAAAGTTGCGATTAATCTTCCCGACTGGTACAACGTTCCTTTAGCCGATTGGTTAGAAGCAAAAACGGGTTTACCGACAGTCGTTGCTAACGATGCTAACTGTGCGGGTGTAGGGGAAGCGTGGTTGGGAGTTGGACGTAGGTTTAAACACTTCATTTTACTGACTATCGGTACGGGTGTCGGTGGGGCAATTATTCTTGATGGTGAGTTATTTATTGGACATCGCGGCGCAGCTGGGGAACTGGGGTTAATTACCTTGAAACCCGATGGTCCACCCTGTAAAAGTGGCAATCAAGGATCCTTAGAACAGTACGTTTCGGTGACAGCGATCCGACGGCGCACGGGCAAGCAACCAGCCGAGTTAAGCGCTTTGGCTGAAGCTGGAGATCCCGCAGCTTTGCAATTTTGGTCGGAATATGGTAAGGATTTAGGAGCAGGGTTGGCAAGCCTAGTCTACGTGCTATCGCCAGAAGCAGTGGCGATCGGTGGTGGTGCGTGTGCGTGTGCAGAGTTTTTCTTTCCTGCAACATGGGCTGAAATCGAGCGTCGAGTTGAACCTTGTTCCCGCGAGGGTTTGCAGTTAGTCTGCGCCGAGTTAGGCAATCAAGCCGGAATCGTGGGAGCGGCTAAATTGGCTTTGACAAAGGTAGTTGGTAACTGGTAATCGGTAGTTGGTAGTTGGTAGTTGGTTGACGGTAAACGCTGGCGCTACACTGCGTGAAGACAGTTGACAGTTGTTTTTTGCTCCCTCAGCTCCCTCAGCTCCGCGACTCTCTCTTCTCCCTGCTCCCTGCTCCCTGCTCCCTGATAACTGAATAATGAGAAATGAATTAAGATTTGCTGCTTGTATGTGGCTGCTGAGCCGCTCGGTGGTAGCAGTAGCGATGTTATTCATTGCACCTGCACTACCAAAACCACCAGGAGGCGTTATTCCTAATTTTGGTTGGGGAGTTTTTTCTGCTTGGGATAGTGTCTTTTATCAACAAATTGCAACTTCTGGTTATGCAGGAGACAATGTTGCTTTTTTTCCGTTGTTTCCTCTCTGCATCCGTGCTTTGATGCTGCTGGGGTTATCAGCAGAAGTGGCGGGAGTATTAGTAAATAATTTGGCGTTTTTAGGAGCGCTATTATTACTAGCTAATTGGATGGCTCGGCAGTATGGAACAAATGCAGCCCGATGGAGTGCAGCCGTGTTAGCTTGGTGTCCGCTGTCGGTGTTTGGTACGGTAGTTTATACAGAAGGATTATATTTACTTTGCAGTACGGCAACCCTACGCGCATTTGAATTCAAGCAGTACCCTGGAGTAGTGCTGTGGGGAACGCTGGCAACGGCGACTCGCCCAACTGGAATTGCGATCGTCCCTGCTTTAATTATTGCTGCGTGGAAAGAACGCCGCCGCCCGATCGCCTATCTTGCTAGCTTGGCAGCTGGTAGCGGTCTATTACTCTACAGCCTCTACTGTAGGATTTATTTAGGTGACTGGCTGGCTTTCGGTCACGCCCAACAGGAATGGAAGCGATCGCTAGGGTTTGACATCCAAGGTTGGTGGAAGATGCTGATGCAAGTTGTTGTCGGCACTGCTAACTGGAAGTCTGGAAGAATCGAAGATCCGCTGCATCCGTTGTTGTTTATCGCAATAATTGCGTTGGCTTATTGTCTTTGGCGCTGGCGTAGCCGATTCAATCCAGTTAAGGTAGGCTATGGTTTTTGCGTACTCGTTTTGGCTTTGTGGCTGTTAGCAGGCGATCCGTTGCTGAATACGGTTGCTGTTTTAGGTGGGATTTACTTGTTATGGCATATGCGCCACCAACTAACTACTATAGCGATCGCCTATGGTTTTTGTGGTTTAGGATTGTTACTTGTTTCTGGTAGTACTTGGTCTTTAACTCGGTTAGTTTACGGAATTGTCTCGTTACCAATTGCACTTAGTTTATTACTCTCCCGCCATCCGCGTTGGGGATATATAACATTAGTTTTTTTCACCATTTTACTAATCTTATTCTCAGTCAGATTTGCCCAAGAACTTTGGGTAGGGTGAAATCAGTCGTTAGTTATCAGTTATCAGGGAGCAGGGAGCAGGGAGCAGGGAGCAGAGGGAGCTGAGGAGCTGAGGAGCAGAGGAGCAGAGGAGCAGGGAGCAGGGAGCAGAGTGGCAAATACCAATTACCAACTACCAATTACCAATTACCAATTACCAACTACCAATTACCAACTACCAATTACCAATTACCAACTACCAATTACCAACTACCAATTACCAATTACCAATTACCAATTACCAATTACCAGCGACAAATGACGAATGACAAATGACGAATGACGAATGACGAATGACGAATGACGAAATATATCAAAATATTACGATTTTAAGTAATTGAGTCAACCAATGTTGTTTTGTGAAAGCAGAGATTTTATCTCTACTCAAACCAACAAAGGGAATCTTGCCATGAGTCATGGTTTGAAGCATAAACCACCAAACGAGTTATCGAACAAAGAAAACGAAACAGTTTTCCATCGTTTTATAGCTCGTTTTTTTGCTAAATTAGCAGCTATTTTTTTGGCTGGTATCCGCTTTTTTACCTCATTTTTAGCTCGGCAGATTGGAGGAAATCAACTATCGAGAAAACTTACAACTAGTGTTGCGATCGCCCTACTGGTTATTTTTACAGTCTTAACCGGACATACTGTATCAGCACAAGTTGGTAGTCCGCCGATCGTACCTTTAAATCAAGTATCCATTCCCGAACCCGACAATATCGGCGAATTTATTCGCAACAAAACCGCCGCGATCGCTTTGGGAAAAACTTTATTCTGGGATATGCAACTCGGTACGGATGGTAATGTCACTTGTGCGACTTGCCACTTTAAAGCAGGTGCAGACAGCCGCTCGAAAAACCAAATCAATCCAGGATTAAAAGCAGGCGATCGCGTATTTAATATTGCGGGTGCGCCTAATTACCAGTTAACAGCGGCAGATTTTCCCTTCCATAAGTTAGAAGACCCAAATAATATCGCCTCTAGAGTTATATCTGACAGCAATGATATTGCAGGCTCCCAAGGGGTATTTCGAGCTGATTTTGTCGATATCGTGCCTGGAAGCGATAAAGATAACGTCACGCCACAGCCAGATGATATCTTCAGAGTCCAAGGTATCAACACGCGGCGCGTCACAGATCGTCACTCCCCAACTGTCATCGATGCAGTCTTTAACTTCCGTAATTTCTGGGACGGCAGCGCCCAAAATATATTTAATGGAGTCGATCGCTCTGGATTGAGAAACCCAGAAGCTTTTGTTTTACAAGCCACTAACCGCAGGCGCTTGCAGGATGTTTCAGTCAGAATTAAAAATTCGTCTCTGGCTTCCCAAGCAGTTGCACCAATAACTACAGCAGTTGAGACAGCAGCCGAAGACTTACCGATCGCACCCTTAAGAGTCGATCTAACTGATACAGATAACACGGTCAGGGTGAGAGATACTAACGGTAATGTAGTCGATAGCAACAGTGCTGACATCGCCGCCTCAACAGATGCGATCGCACAAAGCAATGATACGACAGCACAATCAACCCGCCGGAGAATCATCAGGAGAATAGGGAGAAAGGCAGGTAAAAAACTCCTTGCTTTACCACCTTTAGCAAAACAGCTCGTCGCTGGCAATGACAGCGTTTTAGGTGCTTTCAGTAAAGCACCTCAGCCAGGTTTAAACAAAACCTACGAGCAGATGATTCAAGAAGCTTTCCAACCCCAGTGGTGGGACTCCAACATGGTGATTCGCGTCAATCCGAATACGGGTAGGCGGAGATTTTATCGCCGACCGCGAAATCGCCCTTTATCAACAATCGAGTATACGCTGGCAGAATACAATTTCTCGCTATTCTTTGGATTAGCAGTTCAAGCCTATGAATCTACTCTAGTTTCCAGCCAAACGCCCTTCGATCGATTCTTAGCAGGAAACCGCAGTGCTTTTACCCCGCAGCAACAGCAGGGATGGCAGCTTTTCACTCGCAGGGGTTGTATTGGCTGTCATGCAAGTACAGAACTAACTGCGGCTTCGTTTCGGAATGTTTCTGGTCGCGGCAGAATCGGACGAGCGCCAATCCCTGGAACCCCTGTGGAAGATACGGGATTTTTTGCCATTGGAGTTAGACCACCGCAGGAAGACGTTGCTTTAGGCGCTGATGATGGGTTTGGCAATTCGCTCTCTGAAGCACGGTTGGCACAGCAAGGGAAATTCTCGCAATTATTGGGAGAAAATCCACCCACGCTCGATCCACCCCTAAGTCCCAGCGATACCATACTTGCGAATGGAGCCTTCAAAACTCCAGGACTGAGAAATATAGAACTGACTGCTCCTTATTTCCACAACGGCGGAACTTTGACTTTGGAGCAAGTCATAGATTTTTACAGTCGCGGTGGAGATTTTGGCGGTTTGCCAGTGCTGAATTTGACCAATAATGAAAAACAGGCGTTTGTTGCCTTCTTACGAGGACTGACCGATGAGCGAGTTCGCTTTCAAAGAGCGCCCTTCGACCATCCACAGTTATTTGTTCCCAACGGACACCCAGGCGACCAAAATGCTGTAGTTAACGATGGTAGAGAGCAAGCCACAGACGATTTGCGAGAAATTCCTGCTGTGGGACGTAATGGAGGCAATCCGATTCCAGATTTTCTGTCTAATTTCTCCACGACAGGCACAACTTTGAGTCAGTAACCAATTATCGATGTAAAGACGTTACAGGTAACGTCTTTAATAGATTTACGATCGCCCAGCTCGATTTTTCGGGCTTTTTTTATACCAAAATATGATGACTAATATTGATAATTCTAGAAAGCGCGATCGCCATATGTAACTGAAATCAGCTATAAGAAATTTGCAATGATATGCATTCACGCGCCCTAATGTAACAAGTAAAACTTATCCTCTCAATCCCAGTTAACGCTAATATTAGCTGGGGTGGCGTGACCGAAAGGGGATCGGATTAAGAGAAAATAAAACTAACACAGTCAGTCCTGATGCTCAATGAGCGTAACTGATACATCGCAACTGATACATCGCAACTGAATACAAAGAGTATGGATTTAGCCAATCTTGCAACCCAGTTGAATGCTGGGACGATTTTGCCAGAGAGTATCGTCCTCGTTACTCTCATGGTGGTTTTAGTTGGTGACTTGATTGTGGGTCGTAGTTCCTCGCGCTGGGTTGCTTATGCAGCGATCGCAGGGCTGCTTGGTTCCATAATCGCTCTCTATTTTCAATGGGATATTGCCAACCCAGTAGCTTTCTTAGGTAGCTTTAACGGTGATGACCTGAGCGTAGTATTTCGCGGCATTATCGCGCTGTCTGCCGCTGTCACCATTTTAATGTCGATTACCTACGTCGAAAAAAGCGGCACTGCTTTGGCAGAGTTTCTCGTCATTTTGCTCACTGCGACTTTGGGGGGGATGTTCCTGTCGGGAGCAAACGAGCTAGTGATGATTTTTATCTCTCTAGAGTCTTTAAGTATTTCCTCTTATCTACTGACGGGATACACTAAGCGCGATCCCCGTTCTAACGAGGCGGCGCTGAAATACCTATTGATTGGTGCTTCCTCCACAGCCGTCTTCCTTTACGGCGTATCCCTTCTCTACGGACTCTCGGGCGGACAAACCGAACTGAGCGCGATCGCTACAGGTATCGTCCAAGCGAATGCAGGTCAATCTCTCGGTCTGGCGATCTCCCTTGTCTTCGTCATTGCGGGAATTGGCTTCAAAATCTCCGCTGCACCTTTCCACCAATGGACTCCAGACGTTTATGAAGGTGCGCCCACTCCAGTCATTGCTTTCTTATCTGTAGGTTCTAAAGCCGCTGGGTTTGCCCTTGCCATTCGCCTTCTTTCTACTGCTTTTCCCTTACTTTCCAGCGAGTGGAAGTTTGTCTTTACCGCCCTCGCTGTCCTGAGTATGATTTTGGGTAACGTCGTTGCTCTAGCTCAGACCAGCATGAAACGAATGTTGGCTTATTCTTCCATCGCCCAAGCCGGATTCGTCATGATTGGTTTAATTGCGGGTACGGAAGCAGGATACGCCAGTATGGTATTTTACCTGTTGGTATATCTGTTCATGAACCTGGGCGGCTTCTGTTGCGTCGTTCTATTCTCTCTCCGCACCGGAACCGACCAAATTAGCGAATACTCAGGTTTATATCAAAAAGATCCCTTGCTGACTTTATGCCTCAGCATTTGCCTGCTGTCTTTGGGAGGTATTCCCCCATTAGCCGGTTTCTTCGGCAAGATCTATTTATTCTGGGCTGGCTGGCAAGCCGGACAGTATGGATTGGTATTGCTAGGACTAGTTACCACCGTAGTTTCAATTTACTACTACATCCGTGTCGTCAGGATGATGGTGGTCAAAGAACCGCAGGAAATGTCCGATGTGGTGAAAAACTATCCCGAAATCAACTGGACTTTATCAGGGATGCGTCCGCTACAAGTGGGCATCGTACTTTCTTTAATTGCGACATCTCTAGCTGGAATTCTCTCTAACCCACTGTTTACGCTGGCAAATAATTCCATTGCCAATACGGCGATCCTGCAACCCATCATTATCAGCTCCGCAGGAGCGCAAAGCTTTGCACCAGTACCTAAAACTGCGCCACCAGTAAGTTTGACAGATCGGACTTAATTGCTTACCTTTTAGCAGGAGACAATTCAATTCGCAATCAACGCTGCGCTACACTTCGTGACGCAATTCGTAATTTGCAATTACTCCTGACTCTAGTACGGGCGGGTTTGAGCGAAGAGTTATTTGTTCCAGTACAGATCTGCTAAAAAACCCGCCCATACGACTTCCGATCGCTCGGGCGGGTTTGAGCGAAGAGTTATTTGTTCCAGTACAGATCTGCTAAAAAACCCGCCCCTACGACTTCCGATAACTGATAACTGATAACTGATAACTGATAACTGGTAAGATCTTTAAGGTTTCTGGAACTGTCATCAATGGGAAAGACTCGCGCACGAATCGCAATAGACGCTATGGGGGGAGACCACGCACCCGCTGAAATTGTTGCTGGTGCTCTGCGAGCAAGGGACGAATTAGGCGTAGAGGTCATACTGGTGGGCGATCGCCAGCAGATTGAAGCCATCTTGCCCGCTAATACTAATCTCGGTCAGTTAGAAATCGTCCCTGCGGAAGGGACGATAGAAATGCACGAGGAGCCTCTGAGTGGCATTAGGCGCAAGCCCAAAGCTTCGATTAACGTAGCAATGAATTTGGTCAAGCAACAACAGGCAGATGCCGTAGTCTCAGCCGGACACTCAGGTGCAGCGATGGCATCGGCATTATTACGTTTGGGAAGACTATCAGGAATCGATCGCCCAGCGATTGGAGCCGTGTTTCCCACAATCGTTGCTAGCAAGCAAGTTTTGATCCTAGATGTGGGTGCAAACGTCGATTGTCGCCCCAAGTTCTTAGAACAATTTGCGGTTATGGGTACGGTGTACAGCAAATACGTTCTAGGTATTCCCGAACCTAAAGTCGGTTTACTAAATATTGGCGAGGAAGAATCCAAAGGAAACGATCTCGCGCTTCAAGCTTACCAACTGCTCCAAGCTAATCCTAAAGTTCCATTTGTCGGAAATGCCGAAGGGCGAGATATTCTCTCGGGTGATTTTGATGTAATCGTGTGCGATGGCTTTGCTGGTAACGTGCTGTTGAAATTTGCCGAAGCAGTGGGAGAAGTTTTACTGCAAATCCTGCGCGAAGAGTTACCCCAAGGATTGCACGGTCAGTTAGGCGTATCGCTGTTGCGACCAAACCTGAAACGCATCAAGCAGCGGGTAGATCATGCCGAACATGGAGGCGGATTGCTTTTGGGTGTCGCAGGGATCTGCATTATCAGCCACGGTAGCTCTCAAGCGCCGTCGATTTTTAATGCCATTCGTCTGGCAAGAGAAGCAGTAGATAACGAAGTGCTAGAGCGGATTCAAGGCTCGGTAGCGATCGCGGAAGAATGAGGAGCGAGAAGCGAGGAGCGAGGAGCGAGGGAAAAGTTTAATCCCCTCACCCCTCACTCCTCACTCCTAGCCCCTTCTAGAGGGAGAAGCATGGTACAACAATCAGGCGTAATTATTACAGGTAGCGGTTCCGCCACACCAGCAACCGTGTTAGATAACCAGAGTCTCAGTCAACTGGTAGACACATCCGATGAGTGGATTAGAAGTCGTACGGGCATTGGTAGCAGGCGGCTAGCCACGGCATCGGAGTCTTTAAGCTCGATCGCCGCTGCTGCTGGACAAAACGCGATCGCGATGGCAGGCATTACACCAGCCGAAATCGATTTGATCCTTTTAGCAACGTCCAGCGCCGACGATCTTTTTGGCAGCGCTTGTCAAGTCCAGGCACAGTTGGGCGCGAGTAATGCCGTAGCCTTCGATCTGACCGCAGCTTGTTCTGGATTTGTGTTTGGCCTGGTTACTGCTGCCCAATACATCCGCACGGGAGTCTATCAGAACGTTTTGCTGATTGGGGCAGATGTGCTGTCTCGTTGGGTAGACTGGGAAGATCGGCGTACCTGCGTCCTATTTGGCGATGGTGCGGGAGCTGTCGTGATGCAAGCAGACAAACGCGATCGCCTACTCGGATTTGAACTCAAAAGCGACGGTACGGAAAACCACTGCCTCAACCTCAGCTATCAGGGCAAACCGAAACAACTCATGGATGGGGTGGAAGTGACTCAAGGAACTTATCAACCCATCACCATGAACGGTAAAGAAGTCTATCGTTTTGCCGTGCAGAGAGTTCCAGAAGTCATTGACAAAGCCCTGTTTCGCGCCAATCTCACTGTTGACAACATCGATTGGTTGCTCCTACATCAAGCTAACCAGCGCATTCTCGATGCTGTAGCCGATCGCTTGAAAATTCCCGTCCATAAAGTTATTAGCAATCTTGCCCATTACGGCAACACCTCCGCCGCCTCCATTCCCCTGGCACTCGATGAAGCAGTCCGCCAGGGACAAGTGCAACCCAACCACATCATCGCCGCTTCTGGCTTTGGCGCAGGCTTGACCTGGGGAGCCGCCATTTTTCAATGGAAATAGTCATTGGTGTGCGGCAAATGACAAATAACAAATGACAAAAGACAAATGACTAAAACAGCATGGGTATTTCCAGGGCAAGGTTCGCAAGCAACTGGCATGGGGATGGATTTGTTAGAAATCGACTATGCCAAAGATAAGTTTGCCCAGGCAGAAGAAATTTTAGGTTGGTCTGTTGTTGAAATTTGTCAGAGCGAAGATGACAGCCTGTCGCGCACGCTCTACACCCAGCCTTGTATGTACGTTGTAGAATCTATTCTTGCCGACTTGTTACGACAACAAGGACGACAACCAGACTTAGTAGCAGGTCATAGCTTAGGAGAATATGCTGCTCTCTACGTTGCTGGCGTGTTTGATTGGTCGTCGGGATTACGCCTGATTAAACGCCGTGCCGAACTGATGGAAAGCGTTTCTGGTGGTATGATGGCGGCTCTCATTGGTTTCGATCGCACCCAGCTAGAAATTCAACTGCAACAAATGTCCGATGTTGTCCTGGCAAACGATAATAGCCCAGCTCAGGTCGTAATTTCTGGCACTCCCACCGCCGTGCAAGAGTTGATTGCGAACATCAAAACGAAACGGGCTATGCCCTTAAAAGTATCTGGAGCCTTTCACTCGCCATTTATGGCAGCTGCTGCTAGCGAGTTTCAACAAGTATTAGAAAGCGTAACCTTTAACACGGCAACAATTCCAGTTTTATCGAACGTGGAACCAGTGCCAGCTGTAGATGCAGCGATTTTAAAAGAGCGCCTAACGCACCAAATGACAGGTGGAGTCCGTTGGCGCGAGACGGTTCAATGCTTTGTAGAAGAAGGCGTGCAACAGGTGGTAGAAATTGGTCCAGGTAACGTCCTGACCGGATTAATCAAGCGTACCTGCCCCGACATTAGCTTAGAAAATATTAGTGCTAAGGAAACACTCGTGTAGAGACGTTCCGTGGAACGTCTCTACACCAAATCTTATTTCATACTAATGCCAAGAGAACGCGAACCATTTGCCAGTCTACTGCTGTACTACCTATTTAAATATTCGGTAGTCAGTCCGATGCTGCACGCTTATTTTCGGGGACGAATTTTCGGGGCGGAAAATGTCCCCCAAAAGGGATCGTTGGTGGTAGTGAGCAATCATGCCAGTTACTTCGATCCGCCACTTCTCTCGGCTTGTATGAGACGACCAGTGGCTTACATGGCAAAAGAAGAGTTATTTGACGTTCCGGTTTTGAAGCAAGCAATTGAGTTGTACGGTGCTTATCCCGTCAGTCGCGGGGCGGGCGATCGCAAGGCTATTCGCGCTGCACTAAAATGTTTAGAAGCAGGCTGGGCGATAGGCGTGTATTTAGAGGGAAAGCGCACGTCAGACGGACGCATTACCGATCCCAAACGCGGAGCCGCATTACTCGCTGCCAAAGCCCAAGCTCCACTCTTACCCGTCAGCCTGTGGGGAACTGAAAAAATTTTAATTAAAGGCTCTGCCGTTCCCCGTCCCGTCCCCATCACCGTGAGAATTGGCGAAGTCATTCCCCCTCCTACTTCTACCGACAAGGAAGAATTACAAGCCGTCACGCGACAGTGCGCCGCCGCGATTACTACGCTGCACGAATTGGGACGCTGATCGGTTATCAGTTATCAGTAAAGAATGGGGTGTAGGGTGTGGGGTGTGGGGTGTGGGGTGAGAAGTGTGGGAAGTGTGGGGTGTAGTGGATTGTTAACTGGTCACTGGTCACTGCTTCCTGCTCCCTGCTCCCTCATAAACGATAAACTGTAAAAATATTGTCATAACCTCAGATTGATGGAAGATTTAAGAACAGAACTGGCAGAAAGTTTAGATAGAGCTGAGTGGGAGTGGTTAATTCCTCATGCGATGCGAGATGCACTGGTAGTTGTTGCACCACAGCTCGATATTCTTGATGTTGGGGTGGCGATCGCGAATGATAACGTAACTGCGGTACAACATTGGATCGGTGAAGCATTGATTGCTAAGCCTTCTACTCATCAACTTTCTGATTGGAATAGCGATCGCGCTAAGCAGTTTAATACTCTGATCGTCCAGCCATACGTCCTCGTACAAGAGCTATCTGTTGCTTGAGGTAGGTGATTATTTCCAGCAGTTACCATATGCTGTACTTCTAGCTGGAGATCTATGTTAAGCAAATAGCGATCGTAATTATGAAGCCAGATATGCAGGAACCACCGAATTTTTGGGAACGCTTAAATAATTTGGTTTTGGTGCGTTTCTTGCTATTTTTTCTTTCTGGTTGGGCTTCTATCTTGCTGCTGAAATATTTCGAGGATGTTATTGCAATCTTCTCATTTGCTGCGATTTTAGCTTTTTTACTCAGTTATCCCGTGCAATGGTTGCAAAAATACTTGCCTCGCTATGTAGCAGTTGCTATAGTTTTCCTCATTAGCTTAGTATTAATTATTGCGCTCACGATTACTGTTGGTTTATCGTTAGTATCTCAAGCACAACAGCTAATTAATAGTATTACTGCTTTTTTAAACTCTTTAATTCCATTAGTAGAAAACTTAGAGGTCTTTTTACGGAATCGCAACATTCTAGTAGATTTAAATGCTATTCAACAACAATTGCAGAACCAAATCCTCTCAGGGCTGAGCGTGGGCTTAACTTATAGTTTTTCTACTATTCAAATATTTTTTACTAATTTTCTCAATTTAATTTTAATTGCTGTAGTTTCCTTTTTTATGCTGCTAGACGGTCAACGGCTTTGGAGCCTAATCTTAAAGTCTGTACCGAAAAATCGACGGGCAAGATTTGAACTTATTGTGAAGCGAAAATTTTCTGGTTTCGTACAAGGTCAACTCATTTTAATGTTATTCTTAACGATTTCTAGCTTTATAGTTTTCTTATTATTAAACGTACCCTTCCCTTTAGTGTTAGCAGCAATTGTGGGGGTTTTTGATGCAATTCCTGGGATTGGAGCAACTTTAGGAGTTGGAATTATTTTTCTAATTGTTTTATCTCAAAATGTCTGGCTGGCATTAAAAGTATTAGCTGCTTGTATTATTTTGCAGCAGATTCAAGATAATTTGATTTCTCCTAGAGTGATGCAAGGTTCTTTAAACGTTAATCCAGTCGTGCTCTTTTTTGCTTTATTAGTAGGAGCAAGAGTAGCAGGATTATTAGGTGTTTTTCTAGCTATTCCGATTGCTAGCGTGATCGTCAGTTTGTTTGAGATTGACGAAATGAAAGCAGATGTGTCTTGAATGTCATTTGTCATTTGTGAAGGGCTTTTATCGTAGGGTGGGCATTGCCCACCACAATGATAACTTTAGGTGGGCAATGTCCACCCTACCACTAATATAAAGATTTTTAAACTAAGGGATGTGACAGCATGAAACCATACGTCTTTAGATGAAAATCTAATAGATAACGGTTTTTTAATGCATCGTTCCCTCACTAGTAAAAATTCTTCTTGGTTGCAGAGATTTCTCGTAGCTATTTTAGTTTTAGGTATATTTTTTCGCTTAATTAACCTCGATCGCAAAGTTTACTGGTTTGACGAAGGCTTTACTTCTTTAAGAGTTGGCGGTTATGTGATTCGAGAAGTCGTACAGCAAACTTTTAACGGGAAAATTATTGATGTTAGCGATTTTCGGCAGTATTTAAGTCCAAATCACAATCGCAATTGGCTAGATACGATCGAATCGTTAGCAATAGAAGATCCGCAGCATCCACCCCTTTATTATTTAATGTTGCGTCAGTGGATGCAATGGTTTGGTAATTCGGTGACAGCTATCCGCAGTTTGTCGGCTGTTACTAGCTTACTTGTATTTCCTTGCATCTATTGGCTGTGCCGAGAATTATTTCCATTATCGCCCTTAACGGGATGGATGGCGATCGGTTTAGTTGCTATTTCTCCGTTTCACGTCCTCTACGCTCAAGAAGCGCGGCAGTATAGTTTATGGACTGTGACAATTTTACTTTCTAGTGCTGCTTTATTACAAGCCAAGCGCTGCTACAGTCGGTTGAATTGGGGAATTTACGCGATCGCGATCGCATCTGCTCTATATACATTCTTATTTTCTGCTTTTGTGGCGATCGCGCACGGAATTTATATATTTGTAAGTGAAAATTCGAGTCGAAGGTGGCGCTGGACAAAAACAGTTCGAGCTTATTTATTGGCTACAAGTATAGCATTAGCAATCTTCACCCCTTGGCTAGCGATCGCCATTCATAACTATGGCAGATTGCGAGATTCAACGAACTGGATATCAGCAGCTAAAATATCTGCTTGTCAGTTAGTTTTTTCGTGGGGAAATACGATCGGACTAATTTTTTTTAATGCCACTAATTTAGAATTTTTTATCTTGCCATTAACTCTGATTTTAGTCGGCTATGCAGCCTATTTCACCTATCGGTTTTCCGAGCGTAAAGTTTGGTTGTTTCTCTTCACTCTATTTGGAGGTACAGCCTTATGTCTGGCAATTCCAGACTTTATTACTCAGGGACAAAGAACGCTACAAGCTCGATTTTTAATTCCCTGCTATCTCAGCATTCAAATTGCTGTTGCCGATCTTTTTACTACTAAAATTGTTTCTCCTCATTTTCCTCAATGGCAAAGAAAAATTTGGTTATGGATAGCGATCGCTGTCTTCATAGGTGGTATATTTTCTTCTACTAAAATTGCTTACTCAGAAGCCGCGTGGAATAAAGGTAAAAATCAAAACGACCCTGAAATTGCTCGAATTATCAATCAGGCTGCTCGTCCGCTAGTCGTTGTCAGTAATTATCAATCTCTGTACGATTGTAATGCTACTTATTTATTTTCTTTTAGTCATCTTCTAAATCCAAACGTTAAGCTTCTACTAGTCAATCAAAAAAATATTGAAATCGATGCAGAGCAATTTAGTAATGTATTTTTATATAATCCCTGTGGTTTGACAGATTTCAAATCTAGATTTGCAAGGGAGTTTTTAGCACTAATAACTCGGTTTAAAACAGAGCAAAATTATATAATAGAGCCAATAAACATTATTGAACAGGCTAATATTATTTGGTTGTTAAAATCGGTCAACGATCTGTAGGGGCGCATAGCTGTGCGCCCCTACGAATGTATTTTACCTGCATAAGAAACGCTATAATTATAGCCCTTCTTAAAAGATTCAGCCCCTAAATTTGACTTTTAACCTTGTAATCTGTCCTCAAAACTTCCGAATAGCCAGTTGTCAATCTTGCTGGATTGATTGTCGGTTGCTTTGTCGCTTTTGGCATGTTGAAAAAAAAGTTTGTGAAAAGCCTAAAGCAGTAAACAGGAATTAGCAAAACCCAGAAAATAGTTGCTACAATTAAAATTGTAAAAGCTAAAAATCTATCTTCCACTGAAGGATTGGGCTGGCGATGAAAGAAGGTCATCCAATTCATCAAAAAGTAGCAACTGCCAGCTAAGAAAATGCAAATTGATGCTGCAATGATAGTGTTCATGCCAAATTACACGGTTTTAGGTTAAACAGCGGTCACAAATAGTTTTTGAGATTTGCTATTTTGACGGTCATGCGTCATTTGCTAATTGCTAATGTATTTCTCATCAGAACTTTTCAGCTCGAATGAGACGTTAGACTTAGCAATCTGAAATAACTTTAAAATCGCTGGCGATCGCATTATTGAATACACGTCATCGGCTTTTTATATTGTTTTTATTATTACCAACAACAATCGAGCGATAACTCTCCTTACGAACAGTTTATGACATATGAAGTTGCGATCGACTCAAATTAACTTCAAATTAACTATTTTATGATTTGGCAGCAACCGCAAATTTGCCGATCGGTGAAACTATCTATATTTGTAATCGGGTGAAATTACGGAAAATCTAAAATTTTTAGAAAAATCACTGAATTTTGACATATGTGAACTCAACAAATAACCGTAAGGGAGCAGAAAGATAGAAATACTCGCTGCTCCTGCACGAAAACTCTCATTGCTCTAAGCTATTGACGCAGTATGGAAAGGGTAGTTTTCTGGCTGACGGTGAGGCGATCGCGCCAATGTAAAGTGACTTTGGATCGAATCGGTAAGAGTAAAGAAATTTAATAATTGTTCCGCACCTTGCCGAGGATTCCAACCACATTGAAAATCAGGGAAAAACTGATGAATCTTGTCAAAAGTCATAAATAGACCGCGATCGCCAAAACCATTATGTCCAAAGCTAAAATTCTCAACTTGAAAAACTTCTGCTACCATAGCAGCAATTTCTATCAGTTGATAGTTATGATTTGTATCACCAACATTAAAAATTTGTTGATGAACGAGAGAACGCGGTGCTTGGAGAATGCAATTGATAATTTGGCAGATATCTAGAACGTGGACGACAGGACACCAAGATAGACCCTTGCCAGGAATATTAATCTTGTTAGCCGTCCAAGCTAATCCTGCCATATTGTTGAGAACGACATCAAAGCGAATGCGGGGAGAAGCACCGAAAGCTATTGCCGGTCGGAGAATTGTCGGCGAGAATTCTGCCGAGGCGATCGTCAATAGATCGCTTTCAATCGCAGCTTTACAAATAGCAGAAGGAGTTTGAGGACGAACGGGAGATTCTTCCGTGACGTATTCTTCCTCGCCTGCACCATAAACGCTACAGGACGACAAATAAATAAAGCGACTGACTCCAGCAGCTTTGGCTAAGTTTGCCAAGTGCATAGCATCTCTGTAGTGGATGTTACAGGCGATTTGCGGATGCAAGGCTGGATTCCCGCAGATTTCTCCCGTATGTATGACTGCGTCAAAATTTTGCAAGTCGGTTACTGCCAACTCAATCAAAGATAAGGCAGCGCCACCGTTCGCTTGACTGACGCTAATCGCCTCATGACCTTGTTGTGTGAAGCAGGCAACAACGAGGGAACCTACATATCCTTCAGGATCGGTAACGAGTATTTTCATTGTTTTCCGATAACACCCTTGAATATCAGTTATTAGCGAACAGGGAGCAGGGAGCAGGGGAAGAGAGCTGCTCTTGAGCTGAGGGAGCAAGACAATTCACAGTTCGTAATTCTCTCACTACACCCCACACCCTACACCCTACACCCCATTCATCACGCACCACTCACCACGCATCAGTTTATACTGCTACAGGAGATTTTGCGGTTGGCTGAATGCCGAAATGCGCTTCTTGTTCTGCCCGTAATCGATCGCACAGTCTACCTGTAGGTAGTTCTACATCGTCGTAAGTGAGAACTTTATCTTTTGGCAAATCTCGCTTCAAGCGACAACCAACAGCCAAACCCATCGGTAAAAGATTTTGCGATCGCACCACGTCGGCATTTTCGCATTGTCCGTAAGTCATGTACTCGCCAATGCCATCGAGAGTTTCTCCAGCTTTGAGATCGATTTTGGCAGTCGTCACAACTTCGACTACAGCACCAGCAATAGGAGTCATGACAGGATCTTGACATAAAACCGCCCGCGCTACTGACAAGGGAACTTCAAAGTGGCAGAGATGGTAGGGAGTGTAAAAACTGTAGAGAGGACCTTCCCCCAACTTGTAGAGATTGAGATAGTGTCTCTGTTTCGGGTCGTCGTGGGTTCCAAAGACATATACCCCTGGACCGGGTTTAGCACCAACGGCATAATCGACAATCCCACCTAATGCTTTTAATTGGTCGAGATCGTATTTATTGGTCATTTCGTCTACATGACCGTCATGATAGTAACCCAACATCCCGCGCTGGGCAACTTGCATACCTGTAGCGTTAGCCACGATCGCCTGCTCGAAAGAAATCTTGGTTCCGTCAGCAAAACTCGTTACCATACAAGGGTTTTGTCCCCAACGCTGAGCAAAACCAGCTTGGGTGGTAGGATTGCGGTAAGGGTCTTGCAGTCCTTTAATGTTGCCGCATACGAGTGGAGTTAAACCGATACTCTTGACAAAACGGTAGAGATTCATCTGTACGCCTGGTTGGTCGCCATCGCAAGCAGAGAGGATAACCCCAGCGCGGTCGGCATAGACTTTGAGGATAGGACCGATCGTACCGTCGAGTTCCGCATTCATCATAATTACATGCTTGCGGTGGGCGATCGCCTTCATAACGACATGCGCCCCAAATTCTACCGCGCCCGTGACTTCAATCAAAGCATCAATGCCCGTAGCTTGACACAACAGCATTGCGTCATCTGTGACTGCATACTGTCCGGCGGCGATCGCTGCTTCTAAGCCAGATACGGTTTGGACGGCTTTCGCGTCTTCTATTCCCGCTTCCCGATAAGCACGCATGGCTTTATCAACATCGCGGTTAAAAATCGCTACCAGTTCCATACCTGGAACGGAATTGATAATTTGGTTGGCAATACCTCGTCCCATAAAGCCAGCACCAATCATCCCCACGCGAACGGGGTTGCCTGCTTCTGCCCGTGCTTGTAAAGCGCGATCGACAATGATCATGATTTATGTTCCTTAATTCAGTTATCAGTTATCAGTTATCAGTTATCAGTTGTTGTAGGGGCGGGTTTAGCCAATCGATGAACGACTGAGATAGTTAGTCTTCGGTCAAAATCCACCCCTACTTGTAGAGGCGGGTTTAGCGAAAAGACTCACAACCACAGCAGTAAATCTTTACTCAAAACCCGCCCTTGCAGCAGTTGTCAGTAATAGGTATCTTGCCGCACATAACAATATGGATTGAAAGTGGTTTTTGGTTTATTGTTCCGAGACAGTATAACTTTGGTTCCGAGACAGGACAACTTCAATCCTCTGGTATCGTTGAGGGTAGGCAGAAGTTACGCATTTGAAATCCGAGATCGCGATCCCCCTAGCCCACGGACACTTTACTCAACGGGGGGAACCCCCGCACGTAAGTGTCCTCCCCTTAATAAGGGGGGAACAAATGCTCCTCTTCTAATACCAATTACATTTTCCTGGCAACAGAATCTAGTATGTAGACCCATCTAGTATGTGGGGGTTGGGGGGATCTGCTCCGCCGTAGTTGAAAAATCCCAAGGAGGGACAAAATGCCCCTCCTGTAAGAGTTTTACTTGGCGATCGCCTCAACTACGCTACTATAATAATTTGAGTTGGACTTAGGTTAGGTAATCCATTGAACTTAGCTATGGCGATCGCTGAGTTCGTACCAATACCATCCGCATCAAAACTAAATATGCCCGTAGCGGTATCGTATAAAAAGTTAGCATTATTACCGACAGACTGAGGATTATTGCCACTAACAAACGTGCCAGTAATAGCAGCAGTCGAACTTAATGCCACCCCAGCTGCTAAACCACCACCGAAACCACTAGCAGAGATTTGAATGAAATCATCAGTGCTAAAGTTGGTAATTGTATCGCCACCATTAGCACCAAATATTTCTGGCAAAACTCTACTCCCCACACTTACTGGTTGACTGTTCTATTTGCAAAATTACACCTATAGATAGATGTAACAGTTAGATATCTACAGAATCAACCCGGAGAAGAGTATTTCCGCACGTTATGCTCTAGTTTTACCGAAATTAACCAATAATTTGGATTTGCTCCCAACTTAAGCTAGGTAAGCTCCTGAGTCTGGCTATGGTTATGGCTGCATCAATCCCAACCCCATCTTGGTCAAAGCTTAGAATGCCCGTGGCAGTATTGTAGAGAAAGTTGGCGCTTGTACCCAGAGCGAGGGGATTATCGCTGCTGACAAAAACACCTGTTGCTGCTTCCGTCAAGCTCAAAGGCGTACCCGCAACTAAGCCACCACCAAAATTAGCAGCAGAGAATTGGAAAAAGTCATCTGTACCAAAATCGGTGATGGTATCGCTACCATGTTGAGGCGAGCGATAGATAAAGGTATCTATACCCCCACCCCCAGTTAGAATATCCCTACTTGCACCACCTTCTAGGACGTTATTACTAACATTGCCTAATAATTTATCCTTATAAGCCGTACCAATAACGTTTTCGACACTGCTGATGGTGTCGCGCTCCACGAGCGCGTCATACCATTTATTCCCAACTTTTTTGTAGCCTTGATAACTGAGGTGAACGCCATCTGACCCGAGATCGTCAATGGTTAAACTACCCTCTGCATCTACAAAAGCGACTTTTTTACCTTGGCTAACTTTATTGTTAACCAGTTGGGGAAGCAGAGCGTTAAAGTCTTCAGCGTTTTCTGCTGCTTCTGGTTTTACACCTTTAGATCCATTTGGATCGATCGGTGCAATGGAGGAAACAAAAATCTGCGTGTTGGGTGACTGTTGAGCAATGCGATCGATCAGGCGGCTCAGATCGCCATACATTTCATTGACAGAACTCGTTCCCGTGTCGTTCGTGCCAATGGTCAACAGAATGATGTGCGGCTGATAGGTTTTGAGTATACCTGTGTCGAGTAAAGCAGAAATCTCATCAATTTGCCATCCGCCATGTCCCTCATGGTCTTTATCGCCGAGACTGCTAAGTCCATTGGATCGCGAACCCACAAAATCTATGCTCAAACCATCCGCCGCGAAATTTTGCCACAACTGAATCCGGTATGCTCCTGGAGTCGGTTCGACACTGTGTCCGCCTGCGGTCTTGGAATCACCAAGAGGCATAATTCTCGGCGTTCTCGACGTTCCATATATCGGCGCTAAAATAACACTTCGATTGAGATCGGCTACAATCCCCCTGGTGGATTGGCTGTAATCCACGGTATCGATACCGTCACCGCCAATCAGACGGTCTTTCCCCTTACCTCCAATCAGAATATCGTTACCTGCTCCACCATCAATAGTATCGTTGCCCCCAGCTCCATTGATGATGTCATTTTGGCGATCGCCACGCAAAATTTCGGTAGCTTCAGTACCGTTAATCGCGCTCAACTCTAGACTCCTACACTCACGGGTTCTAACAGTAAAGACCAAGTTGCATCCTTAGGCGAAATCTCGCTCACAGGTAAGCGCCACTCAATTGCCAGCGCCGGATCGTTGTAGCGCAGTCCTTTTTCGTAACCTGGAGTGTAAAACTCGCTCACTTGATACACGACTTCAGCATTAGGCGTGAGGGTTTGATAGCCATGAGCAAACAAATCCGGTACGTACAAAGCTCTGCGATTCTCTGCCGAGAGTTCTACGCCAATATGTGACAAATATGTCGGAGAATCAGGACGCATATCGATAATTACGTCGTAAATTGCACCTTGAGTACACCGAACTAACTTAGTTTCTGTGGCTGGGGGAGTTTGATAGTGCATACCCCTGAGCGTGCCTTTTTTATGATTAAAAGACAAATTACACTGAGCGACAGTCGGCTTTAATCCATGGTCGATAAATTCCTTCATGCAAAAAGTTCGAGCAAAGAAGCCTCTGCTATCAACTCGCTCGTCTAAATCAATAATGAATGCGCCTTTGAGTTTTGTTTCGATAAATTTCATGAATTTCTCCAAAAAAATTGCAATGAATGTCTATAACTAAACCCGAACTCTCCGTCCTCATCTTGAGATTTAAAGCAGTGCTTTATCTCTACAATTTGTTGTCAGCATCATGTCGTTGAGAAATTACCTTAGCAGGTACACCCACTGCCACAGAGTAAGGTGGAATATCTTTAGTTACCACAGCTCCTGCTCCAATGACACTTCCTCTACCAATAGTTACTCCATCAACAACTCTGACTCCACTACCCAGCCAGCAATCATCCTCGATCGCAATTCCCTTTTCTTTGTAAATAATTCCTTGTCCTCTGATGGGACGAGTACAATCGGAAAAATTATGATTGCCAGCATAAATTCCGCCATGGGAAGCAATCAAACAGTTGTTTCCAATGCTGATAGCTCTACCTGACAAACAGGTATAGGGACCGATGTGAGTATTTGCGCCAATCTCAATCGTACCCATACTATGAACTTTGATATCAACGCCACGTTCAATTAATGTCCCATCTCCGATCCGAATTCTGCTGTTGTGAGCGGAGTTTTTTAAGCGAACGCCAGACTCAAGGGTAACTGAATCTCCAATCCAGATTTTGCTCGTTTTCCCGACGTTTTTTAAGATAACTCCAGACTCAAGCGTAGTTCTGCTTCCAATTTCGATCCCATGAGGACACAGAAGTTGAACGCCTCGATGAATTTGAGCAGATGTACCTAATCGCGCAAAGATAGTGCGATAGAGCGGCATTTTTAAAATCGAAAATGGAATCCATTCTACTAATTTAGTGGCTAAAGCTTCTTTCCTATGGAACCACTTTGACAAAGACAGATCGTTGACGAAATCCATGATGCTGTATCTCTCTACTGAGTTCTAGTTTGCCTAATCTTCCCATCCAAATTTTTCACCATTGAATTTTTTGGTGCCTGACAGCGCGTTTATGATTGGAATAGCTGGTGAGAAATCCTATAACTTTGCTTCAAGATACTGCATAACTCTTTAATTTTAGGCAAAGAAGCATTGACAAACGATCGCTTAATTTAATTAAGTGCAGCCTGACCAGTTGTTAATACTCCACTCTCAGAATTTTGATTTTCTTTTGGTAATAAATTAGGGGTAGCTTCCCCTAATACTTGTTTCAAGACTTCTTGATACCGTACAGCGTTGAATGTATTGACAACTTTTGGACGACTCTGCTCCCAATCCACAGGATAAGCTACACCATGAATAATATTTAAAATTGACATGACAATTGGCTCAGCCGCAGGTTCGCATGTCCAAAAGTCTACTTCAGGGTTAAAAAATTCGGTCAAGGCAGGAGCATTCATAGTTAAGATCGGCAGTCTCATAGCAAGAGCTTCATTCAATTTATTTGGGAGAGCATGGCGTGCTGCATCTCCATCTCCGAAGATACCTAATGCTAGATCGCAGTTCTCGACTAAATATTTAGGTAAAGAGCCATCAGCAAAGTTGAGATCTTTTCTGAGAAAAACACAATCTCCAAGATTTGCTAGCTGAATCTTCTCAGCATAAGTGGAAAAAATAGGTCGGTCTACACCAAATAAATTGCAAGTAAACTTAACTTCTTTTTCCTTTAAAGTTTGCATTGCTTGCAAAATTTTGTCTATGCCGTGCAGTGGAATAAATGTTCCCCACCAGCAAATTCTAAGTACGCCATCATGCATGAAACTTCTTTGATGCAGTAGCGTGGTAGAAGTATTGCAGTTAGGAGCGATAAAAACTTTACTGCGATCGACATGAATATCGAGTAGTTTTTCCCAATATACTAATTCATAATCGGCACTATGGATCAAATAATCCGATTTCGTGAGAGCTAAAATATCAAACTCCTTAAAGGCTTTAGCTTTTTGATCGTCAACTTCAATCGTTTTGTATTCTTTTACATAATTGTCGTAAAGCGAGATATGCATTTCTACGATTAATTTTTTGCGCAGGAGCTTAGCAACCCAAAGAACATTTTTGATATAAATGGTATTTTTGGGTAGCAAATATATCACATCGGCAAAGATAGCCTTAACAAAAAAGTCGATCCAAGAAAATATAGTTAAGAACTTGTTACTCGTCCAATAAAAGTCGGGATTAAATTGAGCAATACAATATTGCGATCGCTGAAGCAGATCGATCAAGACCTTGGAACGATAATTGACCGGAAAAGATTTTCCATATAGCAGAATTTTGATTGCCCTTGTGTTAGTTGACACGGTTGTTTCAGTCCTGAGTTGAAATAGAGTGTAGGGTGTGAGGGAAAGAGAGCAGAGGGAGCAGAGGGAGCAGAGGAGAAGTCAGAAGTTTCCAAGTCAGAAGCGATTCACGCACCACTCACCGCGCACCACTCACCACCCAATTACCAATTACCAAAATCTGGTGTTAGCCAAGCTGACTGACTTCATGTTGCATTTGGTGATACTTCCAGAGATTGCCGCGCTGTTGCAGCAACTCTTGATAAGTTCCTTGTTCGAGAATTCGTCCTTGTTCTAGCACGACGACCTTATCAGCACGAACGATAGTTGAAAGCCTGTGAGCGATCGCAATCACCGTGCGCCCTTGAGATAGCTTTTCTAATGACTCTTGAATGAGTCGCTCGGAAACGGAGTCTAAAGCACTTGTCGCCTCATCTAAAATCAAAATATCTGGGTCGCGTAACAAGGCACGGGCGATCGCCAACCGCTGGCGCTGACCTCCAGATAATCGTACTCCCCGTTCTCCCAATTGAGTATCAAAACCTTCAGGTAGTTTCTGGATAAATTCCAGCGCGTTAGCAAGTCGAGCCGCTTCCCAAACCGCTTCTTCATCTACCTCTTCTAAAGCGTAGGCAATATTGTCTCGCACGGAAGCATTGAAGATAAATGTATCCTGACTGACTACAGCTAGCTTGCGACGCAGCGATTTAATGTCATAATTTTGCAGATCGATACCGTCAATGAAAATTTGTCCTTGGGTTGGGTCGTAAAATCGCGGAATTAAATCTGCTAATGTCGTTTTGCCAGCACCAGAAGATCCAACTAATGCAGTCATCTCACCACGGTTAATCGTTAGCTTGATGTTATGCAATACTGAATGTTTCTTGTCGTACCCAAAATCTACAGACACAAACTCAATCGCTCGCTGTAACTTGGAAAACTGAAGTTTGCCATTGCGTAAATACGTTTTGTTATCAGTCCGCAACAGCTCTTTAATATTGCTGAACGATCCCTGAAAACTGCTGAACTTTGCCCTGGCTCCATCTAATTGACGGCGAATTGGCATTAGACGTAACAACACAAATAGAAATGTCAGCAAACCTGCTGGTTGCAGTTGTCCGTTTGGGATTAAGACAGCAAACGCTAAGAACAAAATGCCAAACAGGATAAAAGTAGCTATCCCTTCCGATACAGGTTCTACTAACGCTTGGGCAGCTCTGGATTTAGTACTAGCCTGCAACAGTTGCAAACTTGCATCCTGAAACCGCTTGCGCTCGAAGTCTTGGGCGGCGAAAGCTTGAACGGTGCGAATCCCATTGATAAATTCCAACGCTACTGAAACATACCAGCGTCGAGCCTTTGTGGTAGCAAAACTCGCTTCTCGGATCTGCCCTAATAGACTTGTTATCCCTACCGATAGCAAGCCGAACAGCATGGCTGTAATAATCATCAGCTGCCAGGACAGCATGAACATGGAGATCGTATATGCGATAAGAGTCGAACCCCGCGTGAAAAAAGTAGCCAGGACATCAAAAGCCAGCGTAATTTGATTGACTTCGCTCGTCAGGCTGTTAACTAAATTTCCCGCACGGGTCTTGGTGAAAAAACTCAAGCTGAGTGCTTGCAACTGCTCGAAAACTTGCAAGCTTAACCGATATCCTAAAGTATACTGAGCCGTAAAAACGTAAAGCCGTCCTAAGTACGTCAAACCCAACCGCAGTAGAGTTGTGAGCAGAACTAAAGCAGACGAGCGGAAGAGTCGCTCGCTGGCAGGAGCATTGACCGCTAAAATCCAAACATCAAACCAGCCCACCCCAGTTTGAATTGGTTTGGCGTTGGGATTGAGTACGCTATGTAAGACAGCTAAGATAAACCCAACTCCAAAGCCCTCCATTACTGCCGCTAGCAACGTGAAAACTGCTGCCAGAATTGCAATTTGCCGAAAGTGCTTGAACTCGCGCAGGATAAAATAATATTCTTTCCAAAAATTTGTAGCTACCAGGAAATTGCGGACTGGCGTGGGAAGTTTGATCTGCATGTGATTTCTAGATATATGATTTCTAGATAGTGGTTGCGATTGAGCGATCGCCAAAACTGAGCAAAATAAGAGTGTGGGAAGTGTGGGAAGTGTGGGAAGTGTGGGAAGTGTGGGGAAATTTTGAATTGTCTTGCTCCCTCTGCTCCCTGCTCCCTGCTCCCTGCTCCCTACTCCCCACTCCCTGCTCCCTGCTATTTAGCTATTAGCCAATTAGAAAAAAGCCTACGTAGCTTATTCAAACCATGCTGCGGCTGAGCGAGATAAAGGGTTGTATGGTAGACAAAGCTAACCATGCCGCGTTCGTCTGCCCAACGAGCGTGCAATTCCTGTAAATCCACAAGTAGTTGCCGATGCGCTGCTCCCTCTTGAGGGACAAATGATTTACTGAGCGCGTAACCGATTGTTCCAACCAAATCTAACTCGTGCTTGTAAGTAAAAGTATGGCGACGGACGCGCCCGAAATGTGAACTTGACATCAAGAGCCGACCGACTGAGTTTTGCGGCTGGGGCGCTGGCAGTTCGCTCATCGCTGCTTTCACGATGCGATCGAATTCTACAGAAAATTCGTCATCTGCTGCTCGTTGATTCCAAACGATCGCCAGCCGTCCAGATGGTTTGAGAATGCGGTGAAACTCTGCTAGGGTTGGCTGAGGATTAAACCAGTGAAAAGCTTGAAAGGATGTAATCAGATCGACAGATGCGGTTGGGAGATGAGTGTGTTCGGCGCTAGCATCGCAGAATTTTACCAAGGGATGATTTTGGGCGGCGCTGCGCATTGAAGTATTCGGCTCGATCGCCCAGACGTGGATACCGCGCTCTGCTAGCAACCGCGAGGCTATACCCGTACCAGCTCCAACATCTGCTGCTGCTAGCTGCGATGGTTCGCCCAGTTCTCTCAAAATAGTATCGATGACGTTGGGTGGGTAAGTCGGTCGATACTTGGCATAATCTACTCCGCGCTTGGAAAACGCGCTGAGTGGGTCGATCTCGTAATATGCTGAATTAGCTGAATTATTCGCGATCGTCATGAAGTTGCCTATTTTGTATTTACTGAGGGCTTGGTACGAGATTTGACTCTGCTAAACTACTGCGCAGTTTCACGACACGGGCAGGTACGCCCAAAGCGATCGCGCCCTCCGGTATATCTTGTGTCACAACTGCACCAGCACCAATGACAGCACCCTTACCAATGCGTACCCCATCTAGGACGATGACTCCAAAACCCAACCAGACATCATCTTCGATCGCGATGCCTCCTTTGGTCTGTAAAGGTTGCTTCGCGATCGGCAGATCTGGCGCAATAGCGTGATCGTAGGGATAAAAAGCACAATTGGGGGCAATCAAGACATTGCTACCGATTTGAATCGCTGACTTGTAGGCTGAAAACTGGCAGCGGGGCTGAACGGATGTATTGTCTCCGATTTGCAAACTGCCACCATTCCCCGTCTGAATGCAAATATCCTGATGCAGGCGCACCCGATCGCCTAACTCGACTGAACCACTATTGCGATCCTCAAAAATCAAAACGCGATCGCTGATAAAAACGTTAGCGCCGAGTTTCAATTGAGAGTGATACACGGTGGCACTAGGCGCAATATATCCTTTTGAGTTGTATTGAGCTAAACGACGACGCTCGTAGTAGGGTGGAATGAACCAGGTAGCAAGCCAAGTAGCAAATCGCCCGAAATAGCCTAATCCAGCAAATTTCATCCAAAAGCGCGACCAGATAGTTACGAGAAAGCTGAGTAATTTATCTGGTTGTCTTATTTTGCCAATTTGAGTCCAGATATTTTGAGTTAAACTGCCATCCATATATTCAGTCACAACTGTTACACTTTTAAATATGTTCGGGTGCAAGTGGAGAATGATTTAAGACTTGAGTGTCAAGCAAGTCTAAGATTTCACTATCTATCTCGGCATCAAATTTTCTGGCAAAATGAAAATTGCCGTTAGTGACGATCGGATAGTCTTTAACAGTTAGCAACCTAGCAAAGCCGCCAAGCTCTGGAGGATAATCATGGTAACGCTTGTCATCATTACAAAGATTAAACTGCTGACTATTGACTAACACAGTTTGAACTAGAGATTCTTCAGGACCGATCGTTCTTTTGTAATACCTCAATATGTCAGGATGTTCGTTCAAGTAGTTCATTAAAAACTTGACACAGGCTTGAGAGAGAGTATTCCAGTGCCATCCTCTATAACATTTAAAATTGCGATTGAACGGAGTTTTTGTTTTCAGTCCGACCATAGAGTATCGCCATTTTACAATCAGCGGCGTGTAGTGTTGAATTTTTCCAGAATACTTTCTTAGCAGCCAATTAATTGCTTCTGGAACCTGCACGTATTGATTAAAAAATCGCTGAATACTCTTCTCATTCCAAGCGGATTTTTCTGCCAGCGGATCGTAATAGCGGATAAAGCCATCGTATTCAGTTTGAGCCAGAAACTCCTCAGTTTTAGATATGGGTTGAGTTGGGTAATCTTGACCGGAAAGACAAACTAACCAATCAAAATCAAATTTACGAGCGAGCAACCAATTAATTGCATCTAAATAAATTTCTAAAATTGAGAAATTACCTCTCGCAGCCGATTTATTTCTTTTAATTATTTCAACTTCCGAATAATTGTCTGCATCTTTTACATCTAAGTTGGACACACTAAAGTCATGATTAACTAAGACTATAGAGTTAGGGCTTTGTTTTTTAATAGTCCGAATTAGACGATAAATTTGCTCTGGATTTTTGTGACTTTGGATAAAGTAACATACTTTCATTTTTCTGCATGGTTAGATAAGTGAACGATGCAGATTGCCCCCCTGACGGAAGCCAAAATAACTTCGTATTATTTGCGATCTTCATTCTTGTTTGTAGATGCTTGCCGTGTAATTAAAATGCTATTTTGATATGTAAGGGCGCACAGATGTGCGCCCTTACCCTTTACACTAAAGTGCTAGAACTTGATACTTAATACAACCTTGCAATCGTCCCCAGCGGCGGGCAAAATGTGCCACCCATTTAGTCCGATGTTGCTGGGAAAAAATCTGCGGGAATTGCTTGAATAAACGCCACCAAGACTTTAAGCCTGCCTTCCAAGAAAGCTTAGGCATCCCTAGCGCTCCGTATTTTTTATACAGGAAAACGTTGTACTCTCCGGCAAGACGTGCTTGGCGGTAGATAGCTCTTAAGCGATCGCGCAAGCGGTAGTGAACTACTGCCTCTGGGACAAAATGGAGTTTCGTCCCAGCAAGTTGCACCCTCCAGCAATAGTCGGTGTCTTGGACTTTGAGCATAGTTTCATCAAATCCACCAACAGCTTCATGGATCGAGCGCTTGATCCCAAGGTTACTACTAGAAGCATGGGGTAGATAAGGGGGATGGCTAGTTAGCAACTTATCTACCTGAGTCAGAGGGCGATACGTGAGCGTCCAAGGTTCGTTGAGTTTTGTGTACTCGCGTTTGCCAGCCACAAAATCATGCTGGGAGAGCGCTTCGCCCATAGCCGGTACCCATCCAGCAGCTACCTCATCATCGGCATCGCAAAACGCCAATGCCTCACCCGCAGCCACAGATGCACCAACATTTCTAGCGTGTGCCGCACCTTGCCGACCGGATGAATTAACGATACGTAAGTTCGATAATTTTTCCTGATATTGCTCGGCGATCGCGACTGTTTCATCTGTCGAACCATTATCGGAAATAATAATTTCCCAAGGTTGATACCACTGTTGGGTCGTCAGTGCTTCAAGTTGACCGGAAATAGTGCCAGCTTCGTTGTAACAGGGAATAATTACGCTGAGTTTCATAACTTCTTTATAGATGCACCCAGTTTGCATTTGACGTTTAATCTTGTGCTAGGCGACTTTAAATAGCGATTCTCATTAGATCGCCATAAATTGTAGGGGCGCACACCTGTGCGCCCCTACTCGCGGATCTCATCCTATGGAATAAGTCGCCAGGACACAACAGCAGATCGAGCAAGTTACCCGATCGCTCCTGCTGTGGCTTCAGCACGACTCATCTGCTCTTGAATTCGATCTGCTAGCCGAATGGCTAGAGCCACAATTGTGAGAGTAGGATTGGAGAGTCCGCTGGTGGGAAAAACCGAACTACCAGCGATGTATAAGTTGTGAATTCCATGCACTTGACAATGCTCGTCAACCACACCTTCCCTGGGGTTGTTACTCATGCGAGTTGTGCCGATGTGGTGGTAGGAACCGCGCAGCGATCGCCAAGAAGCGTCATCGTCACCCAGTTCGATTTGCATTTTGCCAAGTCCAGAACGCTCGAATTCTTCAGCAATTAACTGCTGCGATCGCTTAATCGTATACTTGTCAATCGGACTCAAACGCCAGTCAAGCTGGACGCGATTCATCCCTAATTTATCGCGATCGCGGCTGAGGGTAATTCGGCTATCGGGATTCGGTGCTTGTTCCCCAATTAAGTGAGTTTCGCACAATTGCGGCTGTTTCGAGGAGCCTTTTTTCAGCAACTTCTGATAGGCTTTAGCCGCAATCCGATCGACATTGGAGATCGCCGTCGTCAGATCTTGGATTAACGTCGTGTCATTACTGTGCTTGTTACCTTCCTTAATGCTGGGGAAATACTTCTGCCTGTGTTCCTTATGTTCCTGAAGCTTGGGAAAAGCTTGATGTCCTACCGGGCGCGGTTTACCTAACCGCTTCAATCGCGTCACGGCTCGTACCCATTCTTCCTCGTAAGGTATCAGTCTTGCGGCAAAGTTGAGCATTTGCTCGCGCTCTTGCACTTCTTTCGATAGTCCTAGAGCCGTCGCCACAAATGTCTCGTCAATCTGACAATTTCTGCCCGTGTATAGGGGGATTTGACGGGAAGGCTGTAGTTTTCCAGAAATGAGATAGGGATGCTCCATGAAGAATCTGCCCACCAAATCGTGTTGGTTGCCGACTCCACCACTTTGCACCCGGTTGGAAGCTAACAACAAGCGGGGATTTTCAATTCCACCTGCTGCTAGTACGAAGACTTTTGCTGCTACCGAGAACTGTTTTCCATCGGAGCTAGCTACCCGTAGCCGCGTCACGGCTTGAGCGCCTTCGTTGGTTTCAATCTCCAGCACGTTAGCGTGGAGATAGGTGGTAATATTACTTGCCTGCTCGATCTCGGCGCGATAAGCGTCGCCAAAGCGTAAGTGTGTTGATGGGATAATCTGCCACAGATAAGTAGCCAGCTCGTCTGTCGAAAATGGCAATTGTCGCCGTTGCTGTTGTGCTAATGCCTCTTGCCAGTATGCCAAATCGTATTCAAATGGACCCAAATGACAAGCAGTTTGCGCCCGTTCGTAGTAGGGGTCTAGCTCCGCCTTAGGAAAACACCAACCGCTATAGGGCATCCAAGCACGATGCTCAAAATCAATCTCGTCCATCGGGCGACTCCAGCCGCCCCAGAGGTTAGTCGAACCGCCGAAATAGCGCCCGCGCGATTCTTTTAAAGGAAAATAGGGCAGTCCTGTATTCTCCCCGGCATACAGCGATTGCGTCTGTTCCTCGTAGTCGAATCCGCCACTTTCAAGCAAACAAACTTGTTCGGGGCGATCGCGCAATTCGCGTGCGAGCGTGATTCCTGCCGCACCAGCACCGATAATACAAATGTCTGTTTCTACCAGACTTTCTGCTGGTAATTTCAAAG
>NZ_JBOFLP010000149.1:0-15273 GCF_051657925.1 Chroococcidiopsis sp. | reverse complement strand
CTTATCTGTCGAATTGCAACTGTTCCTTCTGCAATCAAAAGGATAAAAAAAGGAATTAAAAAGATAACTAGCCTACCGCTAAATGGATATTTTTGTAAATAAGCTGCGAAAAAAGTTACTAAGATGGGAGCTAACAATATCAGTAAAATTGCTCTGTTTTGAATCCAAAGTGAGATACAACCAGATAAGAACGCCAGAATAGAAATTCCCAGAAAAATATCGGGAAGTCCTAACGGAATGTGAAAAAATTCTACAAAAGCATTAAACAACCAGCCGAAATCCCAAACAGATGTAGGAAATGTACCGCGTCCCGCCCAAGATTTAAATAAAGATTGATTGCTGGCTATATTGCGTAATGAAATAAAGTAGAAAAGACCAAAACTAACTATCCAAATAGAATAGATAGCTAACAGCTTTAAACTAAATAAAAACTTTTGTTGAAATAAACTTATGAATAAATAGCTCGTCCCTATCCCAGCTAAGACAAAGACAGCGGGGTGAGAAAACCAAACTGCAACAGCGCCGATAAAGCCAAACTTTAAGATTTGTCTTAGTTTAATTTGCTGTCGTTCTATGCCAATTAAAATAAAATATAGTATGACTGCGATCGCCACATCGCTAGAATATTGTTTCGTTTCTGTAGCAAACTGAAGCCAAATATGTACGGTGGAAAACAAAGTAAGAGCGATAATCGCAGCTTGACGAGATTGTAAGCATTTTTTAGCTAATTTATAAAAAACAAATAAACTGGCGATCGCGGCTAAAAAAGGAAATAATCTCAAAGCATATTCGTTGTTTCCAAACACCTGCACCGCTAATTTTTCTACCATCAAAAAGCCAATGGGTGCGCCTTGGTTGTAATCTAAAGGCTGGAGCAATTCTAAATACGAGCGATTGATAATATTTAACGCTAGTGCGGCTTCGTCATTCCACAAAGAACGATTAAATACATATTGAACTAGCCGTACCAAAATACCAAAGCCAATAATTGTATATGGCAGCTTTTGAGGAGAAAATAGAGAAAAAATAGCCTTTTTACTAAAAGAAGATTTTTGCAATTGAAATACACCGTGCATAGAATTGCTTGAGGTGGATATTAATGAGTTAAGCGATAAACAATTGCCTTACCTGCAAACTGAGGTAAAGCCAGCATCCGCCGCCAGCGCCAGGGTTCTTGATAGAGACGGTAAAGCCATTCCAAATTATTATTTGCCAACCATGCAGGCGCTCTTGATTTCGTTCCTGCCCAAATATCAAAGCTACCACCAACACCAATCCAAGTTGCATTAGGACATAAATAACGATTTTGTGCAATCCATAATTCTTGACGTGGCACTCCCAAACCCACCAAAATCAATTGAGGTTGGAGTTGACTGAGGGTTTGCTGAAATTGTTCCGCCTCTTCTGGGGAAATGTATCCGTGCTGCGTACCAACAATCTTTAAATCTGGGACTTTTTGTCGCCACATCTCGGCGGCTTTGGCTGCTACTCCAGGCGCACCACCATAGAAAAATACCCGCGCCTCCGTATTCTGCAACAGAGACTCTGCCAATTCAATCCCAGGACATCGCTGTACCTGTTGGTGAAATAGTAATTTTAGGTAGAGTACCACCCCCGCACCATCGGGAATCACCAACTCTGCTTGCTGGATAGCGTTGCTTAAAGCAGGGTTTTGTTCGGCTTGCATACTCATTTCAGCATTAAGCGTTACGACATGAGTACCGAGTTGCTGCTGGATGCGCGATCGCAACCAAGCCGTATAATCATCGATGAGATGGACTGGTAGCCCCATTACCAAGAAAGGCTTCACGACCGCACTCATAACCTTACCCCAATCCCCCGCGAAAAACTCTTTAGCAAGGCTACCTTATTTGTGGACGAGAGGCTAGTAAGCGAATGAATAGCAAAGACAGCCGGAAAATCGTTAAAATCGTCAACGGACTCTTTCGCCTTGCCCTCATGAATTACCGTCCCGATGCAAAGATTGAAGTCACTGAATCCGCAAACGGGCATCATGCAGATACTTCCAACCCCAATAGCCAAAATACTATCCGCATTCGCGGCGCAAGACAGCATAATCTCAAAAATATTAGCTTAGAAATACCCCGCGATCGCCTGATCGTGTTTACGGGGGTTTCCGGTTCTGGTAAGTCTTCCCTCGCCTTCGATACCATCTTTGCAGAAGGACAGCGACGCTACGTAGAGTCTCTCAGCGCCTATGCAAGACAATTTTTAGGACAAGTCGATAAGCCAGATGTGGAAGCAATTGAGGGCTTGAGTCCGGCAATTTCCATCGATCAAAAATCGACTTCCCACAACCCCCGTTCTACGGTAGGGACGGTAACGGAAATTTACGACTACCTGCGTCTATTATACGGACGAGCAGGTAAACCTCATTGCCCGATCTGCGATCGCTCGATTGCGCCTCAAACAATCGATGAAATGTGCGATCGCATCATGGAATTACCCGATAGAACTAAATTTCAAATCTTAGCACCCGTCGTGCGGGGTAAAAAAGGGACGCACAAAAAATTACTCTCCAGTCTAGCTTCGGAAGGATTCGTCCGCGTCCGCATTAATGGCGAAGTGCGGGAACTCAGTGATTCGATTGAATTGGATAAAAATCAAGCGCACAATATTGAAGTTGTAATTGACCGCTTGATTAAAAAGCCAGGGATGGAAGAGAGATTGACTGACTCCCTCACCACCTGTCTGCGGCGTTCGGAAGGGATTGCTGTCATCGATTTATTGGATGTGGAAGAGGGGCGAGGAGCTAGGAGTGAGGAGCAAGGGGGTAAGATATTAATTCATCCCACTTTACAGGCAAAAGTGGCAGAAGGGGCGAGTGCCTACCAAGTCGAAGAGAAGGATAGGGGAAGGGAAAAAGAATTATTATTTTCCGAAAACTTCGCCTGTCCCGAACACGGCGGGGTAATGGAAGAGTTATCGCCGCGTCTATTTTCTTTCAACTCTCCCTATGGCGCTTGTCCTCACTGTCACGGCTTGGGGAGTATGCAAACTTTCTCACCTGAATTAGTCGTACCCGATCCGAGTCAATCGGTCTATGCCGCGATCGCCCCTTGGTCGGAAAAGGATAACTCATATTACCTTGCTTTACTCTACAGCTTAGGGAAAGCTTTTGGATTTGAAATTCAAACCCGCTGGAACCAGCTAACTTCAGAACAGCAGCAGACAATTTTATACGGTAGCGACCAACCCGTTTGGATTGAAGAACGTAAAGATTATCGGCGTTACGCTGGGGTTATCCCCATCCTCCAGCGCCAGTTTGATGAAGCAAGTTCTGAATTAATCAAACAAAAGTTAGAACAGTATGTCGTGCAACAACCTTGTCCTGTATGTCATGGCAAGCGATTGAAACCAGAAGCCTTAGCCGTGCGTTTGGGACAATATCACATCCTCGATCTTACCAGCGTCTCAATTCGAGAATGCCATCAGAGAATTGGTAGTATTACACTGAGCGATCGCCAAATGCAAATTGCCGATTTGGTGTTGCGCGAAATCAAAGCCAGATTGCAATTTCTTCTCGATGTCGGTTTAGATTACCTCACCTTAGACCGTCCCGCCATGACGCTTTCCGGGGGAGAAGCCCAACGCATCCGCCTCGCTACCCAAATCGGTTCCGGTTTGACAGGAGTACTCTACGTCCTTGACGAACCCAGCATCGGCTTGCACCAACGGGATAACGGGCGCTTGCTGCAAACTTTAACCAGACTGCGAGACTTGGGCAATACATTAATTGTCGTCGAACATGATGAAGAAACCATCCGCGCCGCCGATCATTTAGTAGATATTGGTGTAGGGGCGGGAGTCCACGGAGGAAATATTGTCGCCCAAGGGAATTTACAAGCTTTACTCGCTGCACCGGAATCTTTAACTGGGGCATATTTATCGGGAAGGCGAGTGATTCAAACTCCCGCCCAACGCCGGGAGGGAAACGGACGAGAGTTAGTGATTAAAAATGCCTTCCGCAACAACCTGAAAAATATCGACGTAGAAATCCCTTTAGGAAAACTCGTTTCGATTACGGGAGTATCCGGTTCGGGCAAATCTACCTTAATTAACGAATTACTCTACCCAGCTTTACAACATCACCTGACGCGCAAAGTTCCCTTTCCGAAAGATTTGCAGGAAATGAAGGGCTTAAATGCAGTTGATAAAGCGATCGTGATCGATCAATCTCCCATCGGACGCACTCCCCGTTCTAACCCAGCTACATACACGGGTGTTTTCGATGCGATTCGAGAAGTATTTTCCCAAACTATCGAAGCAAAAGCTAGGGGTTATAAACCAGGGCAATTCTCCTTTAACGTCAAAGGAGGGCGCTGCGAAGCTTGTGGCGGACAAGGCGTAAACGTGATTGAAATGAATTTTCTCCCCGACGTTTACGTACAATGCGAAATTTGCAAAGGGGCACGATATAACCGCGAAACTCTCCAAGTCAAGTATAAAGATAAATCGATCGCCGATGTTTTAAACATGACTGTAGAAGAGGGCGTAGATTTCTTTCAAAATATTCCCAAAGCATTTAATAAACTACAAACTTTACTTGACGTTGGCTTGGGATATATGCACTTGGGGCAACCTGCAACTACTTTATCGGGGGGAGAGGCACAGCGGGTTAAACTTGCCTCGGAATTATCGCGCCGCGCCACTGGAAAAACTCTGTATTTAATTGACGAACCAACAACAGGTTTATCGTTTTACGACGTGCATAAATTACTCGATGTCCTGCAAAGATTGGTAGACAAAGGTAATTCTATTATTGTCATCGAACATAACTTAGACGTGATTCGTTGTAGCGATTGGGTGATAGATTTGGGACCAGAAGGAGGAGATAAGGGAGGAGAAATTATCGCTGTCGGAACGCCAGAACTAATAGCAAAAAATCCTCGTTCTTACACGGGACAATATTTAAAGCAGGTGTTGCAACAATATCCGGCTGTTAAGGAAGTCAAAAGTTAAAGGGAGCAGGGAGCAGGGAGTAGGGAGTAGGGAACCTCGGACGTGAAAGCGCAGACTCCCAACTGTCTCTTATGCTCGCAATCTCGACCTGAAAGCAATTAAAAAATGTGAATTCATCCAGTTGCGCGATCGCCAAGAACTGCGTGATGTTAGGCTAGAAATCGAGTTAAAGACCATTCTTCTGGCTCCTCCTGCCTCGCTTCAGTATAAGTTTTGCTGAAAGATATCTTTGCCAAATCCATCAGGAGTACGATCGTGAACAAGCGTCGGCTTAATCAGAAGGAACGACAAGGTGCAGCCAGCAAAGAGCGATCGCCCGTTCAAAATCCCTTTCAAATGCAACTTCAAGGGTTACTCAAGCAGCAAAAATATCGACAGGCATTGGAGGAAATAAAAAAAATCCGACGGACAAATCCAGAGATTGAATTTACACCCTCAGAAGCCGAAATCTGGTTGCTACGAGGGCAGCAAGAATTTCAAAAAAGCGATTTCAAGCAAGCCGAAACATTCTCGCGACGGGCGTTAGAACTAGGGTTAAGTGGAGAGGCGCATTATTGGGTTAGCCGTTGTTTATTATTGCAAAACCGTCTGGACGCTGCCCTGGAGTCGATCCAAAATGCCTTCGAGCAAGAGAGTTTACCCAAAGATTATGCAATTTGTTACCTGAAACTGCTGTTGCTCAAGGGAGATACCGCAACAGTCGAGCAACTGATTGACAAACAAGCAAAACGATTTAGCGCCGCCCAACTCCACTGGGCGAGGGGAGTTTTAGCCCTGAAAGCACAGCAGCCTAATGCTGCCCTTACAGCATTTACCAAAATTAAGCGTCCGCTGACACCAGGAGACGTTCCCGATGCTTGGGTTGCCTACACTCAACAGGCTATGGAAAATTGGCAGGCAGCGAGTTCTATTCTAGGATTGCAGGTTTCCTCTATGTGGGGATTTCCTTCAGGCAAACCAAAATTTTTGCAGCAGCCGATTTTGCAAAGATTAGCAACTCTCCAGCAGGCGAAGACGGGGGAACCGCCCCTAGATCCGTCCGTGCAATCGGGAGATCCGGAATCTCAGGAAGCAGTGACGGCACTAGCAATCTTACAAATGAGCGATCGCGGCGACTACCATAACGCTGCCCATGCACTCCTCAATCTGGGGCATCGCCCGTTTCAACTACCCCAACTGAAAGCTCTCCGCCCCACCCTGTTGACGCTGGCAGGGCAACAAGCACTGATGCAAGGAGAACCGGAATGTACGGAAATTTTCTGGAAACCCGTGTTGGTAGAACAAGGCTTTAATCCTCAACTGGCGGTGAATCTGATCGCAGCGATGGATGCAAACGAATCGTATCGCGAGCAGCAACGCCTAATTACCCAATTGTTGAACTGGGTGGAAAAGGATGGGAAGCACAACCCGCAAAATTGGACTGGCGATCGCCTAAAATTAACCCTAGCAAACTTGCATTGTCGGTTGGCAGATACCTGGATGGCGATGGGGCGCTCTCGCACGGCGCTGGGTTCCCTGCAACAAGCAGAACGCATCTATCCCACGGCTCCAGAAGTCATCGGACGTAAAGGACTGGTGGCATTCACGGAGAGCAAATACGAGGAAGCAGTCAAACTCCTTTCCCAAGCGTTGGAGCAAGGCTGTCGGTATGAGGAGGTTTATGCCATGCTGCTGCGCTGCTGGGAGAAACTCGATAACCCGCAGGCGCAACTAGAAGTCCGTCGTCGTTTTGGCAAGCACTTTGGCGATCTCAACCCAGAAGCCGAGGTGGAGTTTGCGCCCTGGCTCGATGCTTTATACACTCAAAACTATAGTTTTTTTCAGCGTCTCGTCCAAACAGAAAAGAAATCCGATCCTCCCTTGCGTGCCTGCCAGCTTTTTGTCGCAGCCGTGCAAAGTCCGCCCAACTCCGGCGGACGAGTTTCCCTCGATCGAGAGGAGGCAAAGTACCAGTGGGAGGCGCTGCTAGAGGAGCTATCTGACGAGCAGCAGATCCAAACCTTACAGGCGATCGCTCTGTCGGTTCAACTGTTTGCCAAGCGAGAAAAGGGGATCGCGGCACTAATTAATCCCTATGTTGCCAGACTTGCCGAGCTTGGCAGCGCATATCCCCAAGCCAGAGAAGCCCATTTAATCGTTCTCGCAGTCAAAGAAACCAATCCCAAAAAATTGGAAGCTCCCATCCGCTCTTATCTCGACACTACGCCCCAACCAGGCAACACCCTAGCACAAATCCAGCTTCAAGTACGCCGTTTTGGTTGGTCGAGAAACCTAATTCCGGCGATCGAGGAAGCCCTGAAGCGAGAACCGCAAAACCCTCTCCTGTTGTTGGCAAGAGCTACCACCTATCCCATCACCATGCCTCAGTACGAGGAGCTAAAGCAACAGGGTTTTGAAATTGCCCGTCGGCTTCAAGATGCCAAAGCCCTGCAAGCTTTTCGCGAAGAACAGGCATTCGTTGCCTTGCGACAGACGCAGGCAGTCCTACCCGATCCAGATGACTTCAATGACTTCGATGAAAATGACATGTCGGATGTTGTAGAAGCAATGATTCGGCGAATGTTTGGGCAGAAAATTCCGAAAGCAGAGCTAGAGCGAATGCTGCCCGAATTAAAACGCCAATTGCTTAATACTATGCCCGATTTTGAGGATGACGAGGATGATGATTTTGATTTCGTTCCTCCCTTTGGTTTCGGGAAACCCAAACCACCCAAACGCGGCTTTGGTCGGTAAATGATTATGACTATGACTTCTGCCTACGATCGCCTCGGCATCTCTCCCAGTGCCACAGCTGCCGAAATCAAAGCGGCATATCATCAAAAATTACGAGAATTTCCCGCCCATACCCATCCTGAAGAATTTAAAGCGATTCGGGCTGCCTATGAAGCCATTCGCAACCCAGAAACGGCAAAAGCAGATGACGATTTCTTAAAAGTGCGCCCTCTAGAGGCAACCCTCGACCCAGAGTTAATGCAACAGCTACGAGAGCAAGCAATGGCAAGGCTTGAGCTGAGTTTGGACGACTTAATTCGGGAAACCTTTTAGTCAGGGAGTAGGGAGTAGGGAGCAGAGGGGCAGAGGGGCAGAGGAGCAGAGGAGCAGAGGAGCAGAGGAGCAGAGGAGCAGGGGAGCGATCGGGAGCACAACAATTCATGCATTCAAAATTCTCTACACCCCACACTTCCCACACTTCCCACACTTCCCACACCCCACACCCTTTCATCACGCACCACTGACTACACCCTACACCCTACACCCTACACCCTTCTTCACGCACCACACACCACTCACTCATGACTAATGACAATCGCCAAGCACTTTTCGACAAACTTTTAGACTATCTCCAGTCACCGCCGCCGCCACCGGAGTATTTAGGCGAACCACCTGAATCTGCACCAGCGTTCGACCCCTACCAGATGGTGAGCGAATGGATTGCACTGCGGCAAGAGATGAAACAGCAGGGGAAGCTACTCCAGACGGCTCAAGAGCGATTGCAGCAGGAACTAAAGGTAGCGCGATCGCAGAACGAGGAACTGCAACAACGCATAGAAACCAGCCAACAAAAAGTATCGGTGCAGTACGCTACCGAATTCGCCGTGCAGGAAAAACGGTTTGAGAAGGAGCAAGAAAACTTATTAAAAGCAATTTTGGGGGTGCTAGATGCCCTCGATCGCGCTTGCGTCCACTGGCAGGAATCTTCATCACCTGAGATGTCCCTATCGTCTCCGCCTCAGAGCTGGCGAGGAAAGCTAGGGCGTTGGCTGAGTCGCCTCGGTCAGAAGTTATCGTCCGATCCGCCAACTTCTGCCCCGACTGCTCTCATGGAAACGATTGAAAGCGATCGCCAAGGAGTAGAATTAATTCGACGGACGCTGCTAGATATTCTGAAACAACAGCAGGTAGTACCGATTGTGGCGCAAGGACAACCCTTCGATCCGCAACGAATGTACGCGATCGGTCGGCAGGAGAGTGACGAGCCAGAAAATACAGTGATTCAAGAAGTCGTGCGGGGTTATTTATGGCGCGATCGGATATTGCGGGAGACACAGGCGATCGTCTCGGCGGGAAAAGGGGGCGAGATTTCCCCCCTTTTTAAGGAGGGCTAGGGGGGATCGGTGCGTAACTCCGGTAAAATTTTTAAGATCGGCATCGATCGCTTCATTACTCACAACTAACATTTATTAATTATGGGTAGAGCAGTAGGCATCGACTTAGGTACGACTAACTCTGAAGTGGCGATCGTCGAAAACGGACAAGCACGGGTGTTAGCGGGAGAAGATGGCGACCCGATCTTGCCCTCTTGTGTCGGGTTTAGCGAAACGGGCAAGCTACTCGTCGGACGGGAAGCCTTGCGTCAGTATGCCGCAGCTCCAGAGCGGACGGTGAAATCGATTAAACGCTGGATGGGGACAGACCATAAGACAAAGTTGGGCGATCGCGAATATTCGCCCCAGGAAATCTCAGCCACGATCCTGCGGGCGCTAAAACAAAGAGCGGAGAAGGCTCTGGGCGAACCCGTGACTCAAGCAGTCATTACCGTTCCCGCCTACTTTACCGATGCCCAGCGGCAAGCAACCAAAACTGCGGGGGAAATTGCCGGATTTGAGGTGTTGCAAATTATCAACGAGCCAACAGCCGCAGCCCTAGCTTACGACTTGCGTTCTGAGGAGACGGAACGAGTCCTAGTTTACGATCTAGGCGGCGGGACTTTTGATGTCTCGGTGGTAGAAATTTCTGGAGAAGTCACGGAGGTCCTGGCAAGTCATGGCAATAACCGCCTGGGTGGAGATGACTTCGATCGCCGCCTGCAACTCCATCTGAAGCAACTATTCCGCCAGCAGCACGGGGTAGACGTACCAGACGATCCCGCCACCGATGCCCGTTTGCTTCAAGCCGCAGAAAGCGCGAAGATTCAACTTAGCTCTCATGGCTTTACCACTGTGCGAGAAGCCTTTTTGGGTAGCAAGGGCAAGACAGCATTGCACCTAGAAGCCGAGATCGCTCGTACTGACTTCGAGCAGTCGATCCGTCCGCTCGTAGAAGAAACCCTAGAAGCGATCGATCGCGCTTTAGAAGATGCCAAGTTAGAACCCAAAGACCTCGATCGCATCATTTTGGTGGGCGGTTCCACGCGCATACCCCTGATCCAACACGCGATCGAAGCACACTTGGGACAGTCTCCTACTGATGGCATTGAGCCAGATCTTTGCGTGGCATTAGGGGCATCGCTCCAAGCGGGAGTGCTAGTAGGCGAAGCCGTCGATGCGATTCTGGTCGATGTTACACCTCATTCATTGGGAATTTCGGCAGCGATCGATACCCCAATGGGAATTATGCCGGGATTCTTCAGCGTGATTATTCCCCGCAACAGTGTCATTCCTGTTTCCCGTTCCGAAGTTTACTCGACCATGAGAGACAATCAGGAAGCAGTTGAGATTGAGGTGTTTCAGGGCGAGAATCCTGCTGCTGAAGAAAATGTCCCTCTCGGTTCCTTCAAAGTGGAAAACTTGCCACTTAAATCGGCTGGTAGCGTCCAGGTAGAAGTTCACTTTGACTTTGACTTGAACGGTATCCTCACGGTGACGGCAACCGAAAAGGGGAAGGGGCAGCAAGGAAAGCTAGTCGTGAATAATACTGGGGTGCATCGCCTCTCTAGCCACGAACTCCACCAAGCACAGTTAGATTTGGAAGAGTTGTTTGAGGATGATGAAACTATTGAAGTAGATGCTACCGATTCATCCGCTGTAGTTCTAAATTCCGAACTGGCAGCCTTAATAGAACGAGCGCAGGTAGCCATAGAGCAGTTGGATGAGGATCGCGCCGCACAATTGCAGGATTTATTAGACCAGATCGAAGCCGCAGCTAGCGAGGACGATGCCGAGTTAGAAGAACTCCAGGCAGAACTGGAAGACTTTCTTTACTACGCCAACGTAGAGGCACCATAAAACACGCAATTAACCCGTAATTACAATATGCAATGAAATGCCCCGTTTGTCGCGCCACTTATCGCCCTCATGAAACTTCCTCCTGTCAACGTTGCAAAACCGATCTGTCTTCCCTGATTCAAATCCACGATCGCGCTGTTTGGCATTATCGGCAAGCTCTACAGCTTTTTACCACAGGAGATTATCTAGCGGCACAGGCGCAGAACGACCGAGCGATCGTCCTACACTCAAACAATGCTGACTTTCACGCCCTTGCAGGACAACTGCGGGCGCTTCAGGGAGATTTTCAGCAGGCGATCGTTGCTTGGAAACAAGCCCAACAACTCGAACCGTTGCATCCGGTTGCTAGCAAATGCCTGCAAATTTTGACCAGAATAGGGAACAGCGAGCAGGGAGCGGGAAGCAGGGGTGTATAGAAGAAACTTTAGTTGGGGAATACGAGTCCAAATGCAGAATCGAACTTGGCGAACGATCTGGACGTATGGTTTACTTGGCGCGATCGCAATTTTAATGCTGTTCCCTCTGTTGTGGCTGCTGAGTACGTCGCTGAAATCTCCCACAGAAAACATCTTTCAGTTTCCACCCCAATTTTTACCCAGTCAGCCGACATTGAATAACTTTACCCGCGTCTGGGAGACAAATCCTTTTGGGAGGTATTTATTTAACAGTACCTTGGTGGCACTGCTAACAGTGGGATTGAATTTATTATTTTGTGCTTTAGCAGCTTATCCCCTTGCCCGCTTGGAATTTCGCGGTAGAGAAATTATCTTTACAGCAATTGTCACCACAATTATGATTCCGTTTCAAATTGTGATGATTCCGCTGTATATTTTGACGGTACAATTAGGGATGAAAAATACCTATTTAGGAATTATTTTTCCGGCGATCGCCTCTGCTTTTGGAATATTTCTATTACGACAAGCCTTTCAAGGCGTTCCCAAGGAATTAGAAGAAGCAGCCAGAATTGATGGCTGTTCGGAATTAGGTATTTGGTGGCATGTCATGTTACCAGCGATTCGTCCCGCCCTCGTCACGCTGGCAATTTTTGTCTTCATCGGTGCTTGGAGTGACTTTCTTTGGCCTTTGATTGCGATCGATCGCCCCGAACTTTACACTTTACCTTTAGGGGTGGCAATGTTAGCAGGAACCTTCTCTTTGGATTGGCGATTAATTGCGGCTGGTTCGATAATTTCAATTGCGCCAATTTTAATTTTATTCCTATTCGTGCAACGTTACATCGTACCCACAGCAGCAGGTAGCGGCGTGAAAGGGTAATTCGGAATTCGGAATTCGGAATTCGGAATTCGGAATTCGTAGGGGCGGGTTTTCACCCAATGAATTTCCTCCTGCACGCAGATTCTTGAATAAACCCGCCCTACCCTAGCCAGAGCAATTCGGAATTTGTAGGGGCGGGTTTTCACCCAATGAATTTCCTCCTGCACGCAGATTCTTGAATAAACCCGCCCTACCCTAGCCAGAGCAATTCGGAATTCGTAGGGGCGGGTTTTCACCCAATGAATTTCCTCCTGCCCGCAGATTCTTGAATAAACCCGCCCGTATGGGAAATAAGAATTTTATGAAAATTGTTTTACCCAGTAATTTAGCAGCACAGATCGAGCCTCATTTATCCAACGACGATCGCATTGTCCGGCTCGATCTTCAAGGCAATCTAAACGGAGATCCAAGCGATGCTGAGGTGTATTTTCATGAATGGTCTTATAATGCTTTTTTCGAGCAACTATTATTACAATTACCTAATCTACGCTGGCTGCATACTGAAAGTGCAGGCATTGACCATTTATTAATCCCAACCTTAGTCTCTCGCGATCTGATAATGACAAATAGTGCTGGAGTTCATGCAATTCCCATTGCTGAATTTGTCTTAGCATATATGCTCGATCGCGCCAAATGCTTATCTAAATTTAAATTTGCCCAACAGCAATATCGTTGGTTGTCATATCCAGAAGTGGAAGCTTTAGGATTGCAAGAATTGATGGGCGCAACTGTATTAATTATCGGTGCTGGAGGTATCGGACAGGCAATTGCTACCCGCGCTCAAGCCTTTGGAATGCGCGTCTGGGGGAGTTGCTTACATCCGCGATCGCTACCTGGTTTCGATTTAGTTGTTGGGGCTGAGGAATGGCGTAAACTTTTACCAGAGGTAGATTATCTCGTCCTCGCTACGCCTTTAACGGCTCAAACTAAACATTTAATTGATGCCAATGTACTAAAATCCATGCAGGCAAGTGCTTATTTAATTAATATTGCCCGTGGCGGAATTATCGATGAGAATGCTCTCATTCACGCTCTCCAACAAGGCTGGATTGCAGGCGCGGCTTTAGATGCTTTTACTGTAGAACCACTACCACTAGACAGTCAGTTGCGATCGCTACCCAACGTCTTTATAACTCCTCACTGTAGCGGCATATCTCAACAGATGCAACAACGGGTAATAGAGTTATTTCTAGAAAATTTGGCACTTTATCAAGCTGGGAAACCTTTGCGCAACATTGTAGATAAAGCGGCTGGATATTAAACTTTGGCTTTCAAGTTCAGTTCTTGAAACGGTTTGGTAGATGCATCTAATTTCAAGCGCAGTTGGGAGTTACCATTTACTGTCAACGTATACTCTCCCTGGGATAATCCTTCTAAATAGTAAACTCCAGCGCTGTTCGTTACGGAAAATTTGCGCTGCCCAGATTTCCCTATCGCTTCTACCGTTGCACCAGCAATCGGTGTATCCTGCGTATCAGTGACAACCCCAGTGCTGGTATAGGCGGGAATCAGGGATATAAAAACAGGGGTATAAGTGGGTGTGGTGTCTCCCGTTCCCGTAGCATTGACCCTTTGTTCGATACCAGCAATATTTAATCTGCCAGGGTAGAGGCGTTGTAATCCATTTAAGACAACGGAAGTTTCGGTTTCTTCAAATGTATTTGTTGTAGGCTGAGTCAGCCAAGGCACTTGCAAAATAACTGCATATTCATTCAGATCGAATGCTATGACTGATTTGCTTATTTAAAAGCAATTGAGAAGCAACGAACTTGGTTTTTTCAAACCAAGTTCGTTGCTAAATAGAGTTGCGCGTGCGTAACTAACAACGGTAATAGTTATTTTGGTAAAACCATTGATGAATGTTGCTGCCATCAATCGCTGTTCGTTACATCTAGGTAGTTGTTTACTATCTAGCTTTTTATTTTGGGGCAGTGTTGCCCGTGCAGATATTGCTATTACTCCTATGGTCGTGGAAACAGAAGCCAAACGGGGTCAAGCACAAGGTACAATGACTGTTTATAATCAAGTCACGTTCATCACTTCTGTCGTGCCACGCATCGGTGTCACGGTCTACGTCCGTAAAGGAAATGTAACACCAAATCTCGTTGCTAGTAGCGCCAAATTTAACCCAAGATCGAATCAACTATCTGGCGAGTTGAAATGGGGTGAGGGCAAGAAAAACCACACTCCCTTTAGCGTTAGCTTGACCGTACCGCAGTAATGAAGGTTAGTCATCAAGGTGGCGTGACAGTGACGCTAGAGAGTCAAGCGATAGTTATAAGTCCCCGGCGTAAAGGCAACAGGACGCTCTACCCGCATCCGCACTTCTAAATCCGTGTTACCTGTGGGTAAGTTAGCAGTATTGTTTTGACCGTCGCTGCTTAGGCTATTTGCTCCAAAGTTCAGAAAACCTACCCGCGTCGTACCCTCTGGATCGTCTGACGCTCCTTCTACCAAACTCGGAGATAAAAGACTAATCTGAGCCGCTAGCTCTGATGGTACGCTAACGTTCAAGGTCGCTGGTGCAGTTAACTGCAATATTTTCATATTGCCCAACATTGGCTCTACAATGCCAGGGTTAACATTGCTGAATGCTACTTGAGGTGTTTCTTGAGCGATCGCTGCATAATTACTCAAGCCTACCAAAATCGATCCAGTGACAAATAATGTTAATCGGTGTAGCATTCGGCTCAGAATACGTGAGTTCAGAAAATGTGAATATCGAGCGATTTCACTCCAGCGATCGCGAGAGTGTCAACCGGGAATATGGCATTTTCAAGTTATGAGTGTCAAGGATATCGAGCCGAAATAACTTTACACTTTGCGATCGCCTCAACCTTTGGTTAAACGAATATGCTCCATAATTCGCTTCTTGCGGTCTTCTGAATTGAGTGACGGTTTAATAAAATCTCCCGTACTGCGAGATAAATGTTCCATAATCTGCCGTTGCCGATCTGATGCTTCAGCCATGAGCAAGTTAATCTCCAATGCTACTATTTTTATCAATACTTCATATTATTTTACGTAAATTCATGAATTTTGGAAATGACTACACCAACTGGCTGCGGTA